>JAKLDZ010000319.1 GCA_022703255.1 Myxococcota bacterium
GTCGATGCCTTCCCCTATGTCCTGGCGAGCACCACCACCGGCGCCCCCTCGAGCGTCATCGACTCCTACGACTGCTCCTCCTCCACCGACGAGTCCGGCCCCGAGCGTGTGTTCAAGTTCTCTCTCCCCGCCGCGGCACGCGTGACTGCATGGGTCGAGGGAGACGCTGGCTCCGTCGACATCGACGTCCATCTGCTCGCCGATCTCACGCTCTCCGGCGCGCAGTCCACGAGCTGTCTCGCCCGGGGCAACAAGATCGCCGAGGCAGACATGTCGGCAGGCGAACATTACGTCGTGGTCGACAGCTACGACGGCGCGGCGCAGGCCGGGGACTTCGTGCTGCACGTCTATGCGATCGGCGACGCATGGGTGGAGACCCCCGTGGCCGACGGCGTCGTGTGGCGCGCTCGCCGCTTCGCCAACCTCTCCGGCGGCCAGGTCGTCCACCACCTCGTCGTGACCCCAGGCACGCCAGGCGTCAGCGTCAAGGCCACCGGCGCCGACGGATGCCAGACCGTGTCCAGCATCGGGAGCTCGATCCCGGGCGCCGTGGCCGGCGTCAACGGCGGCTTCTTCGTCATGAACAGCACCTGTCCGCCGGTGAGCATGCTCAAGGTCGACGGTGTGCTGAAGAAGTCGAACGACATGGATCGGGGCTCCTTCGGAATTTCGGCCGCGGGATTGCCGCTCGTGCAGATGGTGGAGCAAGGAGTCGATTGGCCCGCGGCCTTCGGCGCCCACGGCGGCGGACCCATGCTCGTGGTCGGAGGTGTCGCGAACAAAGGCCAGGCCACCTGGGCCGCTCAGGGATTCAGCAGCACCAGTTGGAACGGAGTCAATCCGCGCACCGTCGCCGGCATCGACCCCCAGGGCAACATCAACTTCTTCACGGCCGACGGTCGCGAATCGCCCGTGGCCGAGGGGCTCAGCCTCGACGATCTCGCCGCCTTCTCCGCCGGACCGGAAATGGGGCTCGTGGACGTCGTCAATCTGGACGGCGGCGGTTCTACCACCTTCTGGATCGCGGGTGCGACCCCCAACGGCGTCGTGAACTACCCCTCCGGTGGTGGCGTCGACAATCCCACGCACGGCAGCCAGCGCGCCGTGAGCGGCGGCTTCTTCGTCATCGCTCCTCCCTACAACCATCCTCCCCGCTTCCAGACCCAACCCCTCTCCACCGCCGCGGCGGGCGCCGCGTATCAGTACGATGCCGACGCGATCGACCTCGATGTCGGCGACGTGGTCACCTTTGCGATCGACAAGGGCCCGACAGGGATGCAGGTCGATTCGAAGACCGGTGTGGTGACGTGGCAGCCGGAAGCGAGCTCACCGCCCAAGGTGGACGTGACCCTGCTTGCGAGCGATCAGAAGGGGCTCACGACGCCGCAGTCGTGGACCCTGGCAGTCGATGGCGCAACGGGGGCATCGGGGGCTGGGGGTGCCGGCGGATCCGATGCGGGGCAGTCGGACGCGACGTCGCCCTACGACGCGGGGACGACGACGGATGCCGCGGGGGCAGGGGGAACGCAGGAGGCCGGCACGCAACCGGTGATCGACGGGGGAGGGGAGTACGCATCGGCGGAGGAGGACGGCGGCTGCACGTGTGCATCTGCCGGCCGCCCGGTCTCCGCGGCCTGGTGGACCGCCCTTGCGGCCCTCGCCGCGTGGATGCGGCGTCGCGCTTCGTCGCGACGCCGGGGCGGCGACCATTGAGCGCGCGGCCCGTCGACGCGTGAAAGCCTCAGAAGTAGTAGCGGGCGTTCAGGGCTCCACCGATACCGAATCTCAAGTCGACTCCATCGCTGTCGACCAGGCGCAGCAGCGGAACGGCTTCGAGGTTCAGATCGATGGGGGCTTTCTTGAAGGCCAGTCCGATCCCCACCGGCAGCTCCGCGCCAAGGGCGAAGCCGTTGCCGGTCACGTACACGTTCGCGCCCGGGCCGAAGTACCAGTCCAGGTCCACCGAGCTCCACGAGTGGATCGTGGACGGCCAGAACAGCAAGTCCACCCGACCTCCGAATCCCTTGCTGCCGTTGTCCTTGCCGTCTCCCGCGTTGTCGCGCAGGATCAGGACCGGATCGATCTGCAGAGAGGTCCCGTTGGACATGAAGTAGTTGAGGCTGGCTCCCAGGTGCGGATAACCGAGCACCAGGCCGGCTCCGAAGTTGCCACTCTTGTGCGGGTTTTGTGCGTTCGCAGCCGTGGCTACCGTCAACGCCAACACCCCGAAAGCAAGTGCTGCCAGGCGTTTCATGGACCTTTCGCTTCCTCGAGGATGGGCCCGAAGGCGGTCTTGGACGCACGGTGACCCGCCAGCAAGGTAGCCCAGGAGCCGTCGGACGACGGGGGTGGACCATCGCAACGCCGTGGATTGCTCCTGGGCCTTCTTGCTATCGGGTCACCGGCCAGGACGCCTCATCGCGTCCTGCTTTCCCTGCTAAGCGAGTCGCATGCCAAGGCTCCATGCGCGAGAAAACGCACGAGTTGTGAGAGGGGTGCCAGCGGCGCGTGAGGACGATGCCACGCATCGAGGCGACTCAGCGAGGACCGTGGGCCGCATCGTGGTAGTCTCGACGTGTGAACATCACCCGCAGCGCCCTTTCTTCGCTCTTCGTGCTCCTGTGCCTGCAGGGCTGTACCCTCGACTTCGATGCCGCCTTCGATCAGACCGGCGCCGCCGGCGCCTCGGACGCGGCCGCTTCGGATCAGACCACAGGGGACGGGTCCCAGACCGAAGCTGCCCCGCCCGCGGATTCGGACCTCCCCGACCAGCCCTTGTCCGACCGCACCGACTCCGGCAGCGACACCCTGCCCGACCAGGCGTCGGACACCGCGCCGGACGTGCCAGGGGACGGGGCTCCCGACGTGTCGCCGGATGTTTCGCCCGACGTCTCGCCGGATGTCCCGCTCGAGGTGTCGTTGGATGTCGCGCCCGACGTCTCGCCGGATGTCCCGCTCGACGTGTCGTGTGGCGCCGGGTTCAAGGCGTGTGCAGGGAAGTGCGTCTCCCTCGACCTGCCCGAGTACGGCTGTGCGAGCACCGGGTGTGAGCCATGCTCGATCCCCAACGCGATCGAGGGCTGCTCCCCGATGGGAACGTGCACGCTGGCGTCGTGCGAGCCGGGGTACCAGAACTGCAACTTCTTCGAGGGCGACGGTTGCGAGACCTCCCTGACCACGGTGAGCAACTGCGGAGCGTGCTACAAGTCGTGCATTCTTCCGCACTCGAACGAGACGTGCAGCACGGGGACGTGCAAGGTCAGCACCTGTTCGAGCGGTTGGGGCAACTGTGATGGTGACGACAGCGACGGCTGCGAGACGGGCCTGACGTCGAAGACCCATTGCGGCGCCTGCGGCCAGATCTGCGATCTGCCGAACGCCTCGGAGTCCTGTACCACGGGGACTTGCAGAGTCTCGAGCTGCTTGTCCGGATGGGGCAACTGCGACAACAATCACACCAACGGTTGCGAGACGCTGCTGGACAGCTCTCCCAACTGCGGGGCCTGCGGAGAGACCTGCCAGTTCCTTCCCAACGTCGGATCGGCCGCGTGCTCGAGCGGCGAGTGCGCGATCGCCTATTGTGTCAACGGGTTCGGCGACTGCGACCATTCTGGAAGCACGGGCTGCGAAACAGACACCTTGTCCGACGTCGCCAACTGCGGCGGATGCGGCAACGTCTGCCTGCCCGACTCACCGAACCACACCGTCGCCTGCGTCAACGGCGGCTGCGTCACCGGTGGCTGCGCGGCCAACTGGGGGGATTGCGACGGGATCGGCAGCAACGGCTGCGAGACGTTCTTGTTCAGCAACAGGAAGAGCTGCGGCGCCTGCGGTGTGGCCTGCGTAGACTCCGAAGTCTGCGCGGGAGGCCAGTGCGCAAGCTCGTGCTCCGTCGCACTGCCCAGCTGCGTCGACTCCCTCACCACAACCTGCGACTCCAACGTCGCCGTGATCGGTCAGTACACCGGCGGCGACCGGATCGTGTGCATCGACCGCGGCGACGCTTCCCCTGTCGCGCTCGCGCTGCTCTCCTACGAGTCCGCTCATTGGAAGCTGACGGGCGCGGTCGAACGCCTGTCGGGCGTGCAGGTGTACTCCTACGATCCGGGGGCCACCTGCGAGGGCGCGGGGGCGGCCCTGCTGGGCATCCAGATCGGCGGATCGGTCCCTGCCGACCCCTACTCCTATGGAGGCACGATGTCCGACTGCGCCGCCCACACGGGCTACGCGGGGGCGGTCTTCGGCGTGACTCAGACCGACGTCTGCGACATGAACTGCTCCACTCCGAGCTACTGTCAGCAGATCAACCCCTGAAGACCGTGGGTGCTCCCTGGGCTGTCACCGGGGCAGCGGGCACACCGACGTGCTCGGCCAGCACATCTGGGCGTCCTCACAGCACTTCTGGCCGGTCGTGCAGCATTCCGATCCGCACGGCTTGGCGCAATGGCATTCCCCCTCCGTACACAAACCGAAGCACTCCGCGTCGCACCCGCCGCAGTTCTGCTTGCTCGTCAGCAGGTTGATTTCGCATCCGTTCTGCGCAGCCCCATCGCAGTCACCCCAGTCCGCCGTGCATAGGCCGACGGCGCACTTGCCGGTCTTGCAGGCGCTCACGGCGTTGGGGAGCGCGCACTTGGTGTCGCAGCCGCCGCAGTTCGACGTGTCGTTCGTGACATCCGTTTCGCAGCCGTCGACGGCCGATGCATTGCAGTCTTCCCACCCAGCGACGCAGGACACAACCCGGCATCCGTTCGGGCCGCACTCCGCGACGGCATGGGGGAGGGAGCAGGTGCACCCGCACTGGTTCTCGAAACCGCCTCCGCCGCACGACTCGGGCGCCGTGCACCAGCCGCAGTCGAGCAGGCTCGCGCAGCCGTCGGACACCTGACCGCACGACGCACCCAACTGCGCGCAGGTCTTCGGCGTGCACGCCGCATCGCCGCACTTGTTGGCCGCGCTTCCCCCGCAGGTCTTGCCCGTGGGGCAAGTGCCGCACTCGAGCACGCCTCCGCAGCCGTCCTTCACACTCCCGCACTCCGCCTCGAGCTGCACGCACGTGCTCGGCACGCAGGCCGCCTCGGATGCCACGTCCGGGGCGCTCGCATCCCCCGCACCACCACCGCCGGACCCGCCCGCGTCCACGCTTGCCTCGGCGCCTGCCTCAGCTCCCGGCGTCGGTCCAGCTCCCGCCTTGCCGCCGTCGTCCCCGCTGCTGCAGGAGACCGACCCCCACGACACCGCCGCGCACGCCAGCAACACGCTCCAGGGCAACCGCATCCCCCGAGTATGCTCGGCTCGCGCGGGGTCTGCAAATGCGTGATGGCTTCTGGTCCGGCTCCCTCGAGGGCGGGGGGCCTATGGCACCGCGTAGCCGAGCAGGTGTTCGACGGTCTGCCCCTCGCAGTTGGAGGCGGTGGAGACGAAGTGGTCTGCTCCTGCGCCGATGCTGCACCGGTAGAGCGGAACCGTCCCCGCCTCCTGCGAGGTGTAGATGTAGCCCACGGGGCCCATGGGGTGCTGCCCCTCGCAGTTCACGTCCTTCGTCAGCAGGTTGTGCTGCCCCACCTTGCACTCGTACAGCAGCACCGCGCCGGCCGTCGGCGATCGATGCAGCTTCCACGACTGCTCGGCCTTGAATCCCGAAGGCGCCACCCGGGAGGATGCCCAGTGCCCGCGCGTCGCGTGGCTCGACCGCGTCAACCTCACGTAGGGAAGATCCTCGAAGCCGCACGACAGCTGTGGCGGGTTGAGGTCGTTGCGGTTGGCGAGCGCCCATACTGCCCAAGCCTGTTTGGCATTGCCGTTCTCGTCGCGCAAGCCGAGCCCCAGCCCCGACGCCGTCTCCACGGGATGGTCCTTCATTCGATGGTAGATGTAGTTCTCGACACCCGGAGTCCCCAGGGCGTTGCGCAGCGAACGGCAGACGCCGTCGGCCTGCGCGGCTTGCGTGGAATGGGGCGAGATCGAGTTCACTCCACTCTCCGTGAGCTGGATCTCCCAGGCGCTCGGCGTGTTCGGGAAGTTCTTCCGCAGCCAGCCCTCCAGCGTCCCCAGATTGCCGTACGTGATCCGCGGCCAGTCGTCGGGCCCGAACTCCGGCGCCAGCAGGTTCGGCGGATACGGGTGATAGGCCACCCTCCACGCACGCGTCCCCACCCGCGCCGCCAACCCCTTCAACATCGTCTCTCCCGATAACAACGGATTGCTCGCCGACGGGTTGTCGTACGTCGAGCCGAAGTGATGCTCCAGCGACACGAGCACCTTCGCCGTCGACTGCTCCGCCATCACTCCGTCGTACGCTGCAATGTAGTTCTCGGCATACCGATCCATCCACGCATTCGCGTCGCACGCCTTCCCCTGTCCGCACCCGATGTCGAACCAGTCGTTGGCGTTCACCTCGTTGTGAATCACGAAGTCCGCAATGCGCCCGTGCCCCTTCTTCCCGTTGTACCGCCGCGCGAGCATCCTCGCGAATCGACCATAGTCCCCGGCGTTCTGCGGGGCGCAGAAGATCTCGAACCCGCTCGTCACCGGCGAGCAGCTCTGCGTGATCCTCGCCCACGCCGGCACGCCGTACACCACCGCCGTCACCGCCAGCCCTCGCGACGTCCACTCCGCGATCGCCGCGTCCACGTTGCCGTCCACCACGAAGCAGTGGCCGTCCATCTCCTCTTCGCCCCCACCGCAGGGCGGCGCCTTGGGATTCGGCTCCCACGACGCCCACACCAGGTTCATCGCCACGCCGCCCGTGTTGTTGCCCGAGACCTCGTCCTTGTCGGGCCAGAAGTCCGGCTGCAACCCCTTGATGCGATACGCGCTGCGCGTCGGATACGGCAACGGCGCATCCCCCGCCGTCCCTCCCGTCGAGCTGCCTCCGGTGGAACCGCCCCCCGCAGAGCTGCCTCCCCCAGAGCCGCCCCCCGGCCCCCCCCCCGCCCCCCCCCCCCCCCCCCCCCCCCCCCCCCCCGCCCCCCCCCCCCCCCCCCCCCCCCCCCCCC
>JAKLDZ010000032.1 GCA_022703255.1 Myxococcota bacterium
AAAAGCGTGGCCTGGGTACGGCTGGCCAGGTGCAGCTTGCTTAGGATGTTGCTCACGTGGGTGCGCACTGTTCCCTCGGCGACCACCAGCTCGTCGGCGATCTCCGCGAAGACCGGCGCACCCGCCAGTTGCTCCGCGCCCAGCCCGTGCACGTGCGAGGCTCCCCCCACGCGCGCACCCGGCATCACCAACGTCTCGAGCCGGGCCTCCACCTCGCCGCTTCGCACGCGCTCGACGCAGACCTCCACCACCCGATCGTTGCGCGGGTCCAGCCCTGTGGCCTCCACGTCCACGAATGCCAGCGCCGTTCGCTCCAGCGCCTCGTCCCATTCCCCCCCCGACGGCGGCGCCTCGTCGATCACGCGCGCCCGATAACGCGTCTTCACCGCATCTGCGCACAGCGCATCGTCGCCCGCTCGCGAGCCCGCACCCTCGCCCCTCACGGCGTCCCCACCCACTTCAACACCCCGTCTTCGCAGTACGCCGTCAGCTCCCAGACTCCCTCGCGACACGCGAAGAAGTCCTCGCAGCCCGTCCAACACGCCGACCCCGGACACGACACCGCAATGCTCACCGGACAGTCCGTGTAGAGCAGCTCATCCCCGCAGCTCCCACTCGCGTCGCGGTCCAACACGATCGGCGCATCGCCGCACACCATCCCGTCCGATCCCGCTTCGCCCTCCTGCGCAGCGGCTTCCTCGCTTCCATCGGGACGGTCGCACGTCTCCACGTGCTCCCATCCGGATTCCACGCACCGATACAGCGCCACACACTCCCGATCCAGACAAGTGCCGCCGCCCGTCGTGGGGCAGCCCCCGGATGGGATCTCGCCACACTCCCCCGCCTCGCCGAGCTGCTGGCAGCTCAACAACCCGCAGGCGGCAAGCCCTGCAACGACAACCAGCTCCGTCCGCACGCACCCACGCTAGCGCACGAACTCCCCGCGCGCACCCGCGCTTGCCTCTCGACCACCCGCCCCTCCCCGTCGTAGCGTTCTCCCATGCGAACGACAGCCCTGCTCGTAGCCTGCCTCGTGCCCATCGCCGCTGCGGCCTGCAGCCATACCTCCTCGCCTCAGGGGGCAACGACCTCCGCATCCCCGTCCGTTGCTGCCGAGCCGAGCGCAACGCCGCCGGCGGCTCCCGACAAGTCTCTCGAGCCCGCCGCCGCCGCGTCTTCGTCGGCCCCGCCTGCCCCCGGGGATCTCGCACTCCCCCCGGCCAGCGCGAAGGTTTGGAACAACGCACAGAGCGACGGCAATGTCCCCACCGACGATCGCGGCATGAAGGACTACCAGGCGGTGATCCAATCCAACCGCGACAAGTTCCGGGCCTGCTACGAGACGAGCCTCGGCAACAACCCGGATATCCGCGGCCGCGTCACCCTGTCCTTCCGCCTCGCCGTCGATGGCAAGGTGCTCGACTCCGCCATCGACCCCACCGCTTCGGACATCACCCTCCCCGAGTTGGAGAAGTGCATGGCCAGCGCCGTCAAGTCCCTCAGCTTCCCCCCCTCCAAACGCGGCAAGGAGTCCGTCGTCCGTTACCCCTTCGACTTCAAGCCCGGCTCCAAGCGGTAACCCAACCGCGCCGCCCGTCCTCCCTCGCAGAACAAAGCAGCTCCAGCCTCCACCACGAGGGGCCGACGGGCCCGGTCGTTGGACTCACGGCCTCTGCGCCCACGGGGTGGTGGTGGATCTGACGAAGTCAGAACTGTCCCTGAAGGGATAGTCCGGTGAAGCCCCGTCCGAAGGACGGGCCCACGTTGGTGAGGCCGGCCGCGGGTTTGGGCTTGGGCTTGTTGAAGGCGAACTGCCAGACGAGACCGCCTGCCACGCCCGCAACGCCGACCCAGGTGAGCGCGCCGCCCACGTTCGCCTGCTTCCGCCCGTCCTCACCGAGGTCCGTCGCCTCCGCCGAGCAGTCCGTATGGGTCGGGCACTTGTCCTCCGCGTCGGAGACCTTCGACTTGCCGCCGGCGTACACCAGCAGACCCACCACCGTCAGCGCTCCACCCGCGCCTACGACAATCCACGGCGCAATCGAACGCTTGGGAGCATCGCCCCCCGGCGCACTCGTCCCCGTCGCGGTCGGTGCCGCCGTGCCCGTCGGCTGCGGTCCCACCGAAGTCGGCGTCGGCGTCGCGTGCGATCCCGAGGCCGTGGCCGTCGGCTGTGGACCCGCCAGATCCCGCTCCAGGTTCTCGATGCGACGCTGGATCTGCGGTGCGTCGGAGGCCTTCGGCTCGCGCTCCAAGTAGAGCTTCAGCGCCGTGACCGATTCGCGCTTGTCGCCTGCGAGCTCGTAGGCGCGCGCCAGGTTCACCAACAACAGGTGCGCCGTGCAATCGCGCTTGTACGCGTCACGCCAGTACTGGATCGCCGTCCGGTAGTCCGCCTCGTTGAAGGAGACCTGACCCGCGGTGAACAGGCTCTTGGCGGCCTTCTGATCCCCTTCGGTCGGCTTGCCCTGGCACGCCGGGTAGGGCTGCGGCTCGGGGGCGGCCATGGTCGCAAAGGAGCCGAGCACGAGAGCACCGCAAAGCAGGTATGTCCAACGTCGCATCGACCATCCTCCCAGACGGCCCCCAGCAGCCAACCGCGCTGCATGAAGGCGTGGGCTACGTGCCTATCACAAGCTGGCTCCACGCTAGCACAAAGTGTTGGAGGGAAGCGACATCCACGCCTCCCCCTCGCCGTTCGCCTCCCACTTACCGAACTGCGCTAGTCTCGCTTCCCGGGGCCGCTTCGCGCCCCCTGCGCCTCCCTCCGGAGCCGCCACCCCACCTGAGACCCTGGCGCCCCGCCCCGCCTCTGGGCTATGGCTGCGCTGCCAACCCCCTCTTGCCCACGGTGCCCCATGCTCCCCTCGTCCAAAGAGCAGATCCTGGTTATCGACGATGAGGCCAACCTCCGACGCGTCCTCGCGGCCCAACTCGGCCGCGAAGGCTACGAGGTCCACATGGCCGAGGACGGCGAAAAGGGCCTGGCGCTGCTCCGCGAACACCACATCGACCTGGTCATCACCGATCTGCGCATGCCCAAGGTCGACGGCATGGAGGTCCTTCGTCAGGCCGTGCAGATGGACCCCGACCTGCCCGTCGTCATCATCACCGCCCACGGCACCGTCGACAACGCCGTCGAGGCCCTCAAAACCGGCGCCTTCGACTACATCACCAAACCCTTCGACCAGGCCGAGGTCAAGGCCATCGTCCGCAAGGCCCTGCGCACCCGCGACCTCGCCTCCGCCGAATACTCCGCGGATGCCGTCCAACCCGAAGGCCCTGCGCGCTACGGCATCATCGGCGACTCCAAGCCGATCCACGAGATCTACGCCATCATCGACCGCGTCGCCGATACCCCAACCACCGCCCTCATCACCGGCGAGAGCGGCACCGGCAAAGAGCTCGTCGCACGCGCCCTGCACGAGAACTCCTCCCGACGCGACAAACCTTTCATCCGCGTCAACTGCGCCGCCATCCCAAGAGACCTCATGGAGTCCGAGCTCTTCGGCTACGAGCGCGGCGCCTTCACCGGCGCCGTCAGCTCCAAACCCGGACGCTTCGAGCTCGCCAACGGAGGTACCCTGTTCCTCGACGAGATCGGCGAAATCTCCGTCGAAATGCAGGTCAAGCTCCTGCGCGTCCTGCAGGAAAGCGAGTTCGAACGCGTCGGCGGCATCAAAACCATCCGCGTCGACGTCCGCCTCGTCGCCTCCACCAACCGCGACCTGCGCAAGGAAATCGCCAACGGCGCCTTCCGCGAGGACCTGTTCTACCGCCTCAACGTCGTCCCCATCCACCTGCCCTCCCTGCGCGACCGACGCGAGGACATCCCTCGCCTCGTCCAGCACTTCATCACCAAGTTCAACGCTCGCTTGCACAAGAACGTCGAGTCCTGCGACAAGGACGCCCTCGACAAGCTCTGCGCCTACATGTGGCAAGGCAACATCCGCGAGCTCGAGAACGTCATCGAGCGCGCCGTCCTGTTCTGCGACGGTGCCCGCATCCTCACCAACGATCTCCCTCCCGAGGTCCGCGGCTCCTCCGCCAACGCCACGCCCATGCCCCCCATCGCCATCGACCCGTCCACCGGCCTCGACGGCCTCAAGGAGCAGGTCAAGGCGGTCCGCGCACGCATCGAACGCGACCTCATCCTCCGCGCCCTCGAGCAGACCTCCTACAACGTCACCCACGCCGCCCGCATGCTCAAGATCTCGCGCAAGGGCCTCCAGCTCAAAATGAAGGAGCTCGGCCTTCGCGATCGCGACGACAAGAGCGATGCCTGATCCCCTCGCTCTGCTCCGCGTCCTCCCCATCCTCGCTCCCGCCCTCCTCCTCGCGGGATGCCGCTCCCGCCCCGATCCCCAGGACCCGCCCGACGCTGTCGTCGTCGTCCTCCCGCGTGCCGAGCCGCTCCCCGAACCCCGCAAGGGCATGGCCTGGATCCCCGCCGGAACCTTCGTCTCCGGCACTCCCATCGACCGCGTGCCCAGAGTCCCCGACGTCGAGCCGCCTGGGATCCCCGTCTCCCTCAACGGCTTCTACATCGACCTGTACCCCTTTCCCAACGAGCCGGGCGCCATCCCCACCACCTCGGTCTCCCGCGAAGAAGCCGGCGACCGGTGCAAGGACCTCGGCAAGCGCCTGTGCACCGAGCTCGAGTGGGAGCGCGCATGCAAGGGCCCCGACTCCCTCGTCTACGAGTACGGCAACACCTACCGCGCCGAATCCTGCGCCTCCGGCGTCTCCGGACCCATCCTCCCCTCCGGCTCCCACGTCGCCTGCCGCTCCAAGTTCGGTGTGCACGACCTGCACGGCGGCCCCGCCGAATGGACCGCCAGCGATTGGGGACGCTCCGAACCTCGCCCCCTCGTCACGCTGCGGGGCGGCACCGGCTCCCCCGGCGACATCGTCGGACGTTGCGCTCACGCAACCGCTTCGCGACCCGACCTGAAGCGTCCCAACATCGGCTTCCGCTGCTGCGCCGGCCCCGCCAACGACGCCGTCGTCGAGCTCGAAGTCTCCCGCTCCGACGACTCCCTCGTCTTCCTCCGATTCGACTCCGCGCTCGCCGACAGCCTCGCACGCACCGTCCCCGCTGCCGACCTCGCCCGCGTCGCAGGCGCTCCCTTCGTCGTCGATCGCATCTGGCGCTGGTACCCAGCAGGCAACGAGGAGCTGCTCGTTGCCGCCGGGTGCGCCAGAGCGGGACGTGCCGCCGTGTGCGGGGTCGCGGTATCCCGCCCCCCTGCCGACGATCCCCGGCCTCTCGCTTTCGCCTCGTCCGCAGGTTGGGTTCCGTTGCTCCGTGCCGACGACGATCGCCGCGTCCTGTGGCTCCACGGTGTTGTCGACCGCGGTCAGTTCCGTCGCAGGATCGAGTACCAATGGGGGCGCATTGGCGTGGGGGATCCGGACCGCGCCGGGGAGCCCAAGAAGAAGAAGCGCAAGAGCTGACCGTTGCGCGAAGAAGCCCGCCCTACTTCGCCGCAGGCTTCTTGGCCGCAGGAGAGACTCCGGACCTGATCTCGCGAAGCGCTGCGACAACGGCTGCCGCGTGTCCGTCGACCTTCACGTTCATCCACTCGCGGAGCACTTCTCCGTCGGGCCCGATGAGGAAGGTCGAGCGCTTCACCCCCTCGACCTTCTTGCCGTACAGGTTCTTCGCGCCCCAGGCCCCCCACGCTTTCGCGGTCGCGTTGTCGGGATCGCTGAGCAGCGTGAACCCCAGCCCGTGCTTCGCGTCGAACTTCGCGTGGGATGGGCTCGTGTCACGACTGATTCCCACCACCTTGGCGCCAAGCGACGCGAGCTCCGCCGCAGCGTCGCGGAAGTCGCACGCCTCGCGTGTGCAGCCGGAGGTGAAGTCCTTCGGGTAGAAGTACGCCACGACGAACGAGCCTTCGAGCTGCTCGAGCGAACGCACGTTGCCTTGCTGGTCCTGGAGCGAGATGCGGGGCTTCATGGCGTCGATCCTAACGCGAACTTGCCGACCGGGAAGTCCCCCCGGGCTCAGCGCAGGACGAGCCAGAGCACGATGCCGATCACGAGCAGGAGGGCGAGACCCAGGCCGATGAACAGTCCGACGGGCGGCCCCTTGGGGACTCCGGCGAGGGAGACTCGGTCCAGGCTTGGACGAGGCCCTGGGGGGGACGACGGTGCGGCGAAAGGATCCTTCTCGACGAGAGGCTGGGGTCGCGGCGCTGCGCTGGCCATGAGCGAGGGAGCCGCCTCGGCGATGCGCTCGGCCAGGGTGTGCACCGGGGTCCGTGCCCATTCCAGGTGGTCGCCCTTCAGCCCGAACGCTTGCCCGATGCGGTCCGCCAACGCCCCAACGGATCCGATCCGGATCGCCGGGTTCTTGGTGAACGCTTCCTCCAGCACGGCGTCGACGGTCGGTGGAATGGGGGCGGCTCCCGGGATCTTCGGAGGGCGCGTCGAGGCAGGCACCGGCTCCTGCGTCAGGATCGCCAGCAGAATGCTCGGACCGTTCGTCCCTCGGAACGGGACCTCTCCGGTCAGCGCTTCGTAGGTGATGGCAGCCAGCGCCCAGACGTCCGCGCGCGCGTCGAGCGTGTCGAGCCCCTGTGCCTGCTCCGGCGACATGTAGAACGGCGACCCGATCGTCGTGCCCATGACCGTGAGCTTCTTGGCGCCCGCGGACTTGTCCTTCACCGAGCCGAAGTCGAGCAGCTTGACGATGTCTCCCTCGTGCGTGCCGCACAGGAAGATGTTGTCCGGCTTCAGGTCGCGGTGGATGAGCTGACGTCGATGGGCCTCGTCGAGTCCGATGGCGAGCTGCGAGAGCATGCGCACGAGACGCTCGGGGCGCAGGAGCTTCTCGCGCTTCAGCACGCTGCGGAGCTCTTCGCCCTCGAGGTAGTCCATCACGAGCACGTAGCTGCCGTCGTCGAGATGCTGGAAGTCGAAGACCTCGACGATGTGCTCATGGGGAAGGAGGCTGGAGATTTCGAACTCGCGCTTGAACCTCTCGAGGGCGACGGGATCGTGAGCGACGTCGGCGTGGAGCACCTTGAGGGCGAGGCGACGGGTCTCGCGCGTGTCGAGCGCTTCGTAGACGCGCCCCATGCCTCCATCGGCGACGACGCGGCGCACCTGATAGCGGGCGGCGAGTGCGGTGCCGATTCGGGGATCCGAAGCATCGCTCCCGATGGGAACCTGCGACGCCGACCTCAGCTCGAGCCCGTCGATGGGGCAGAAGCCCGCATCGTCAGGGTACAACCGTCGGCAAGTCGGGCAGCTCTTCAAGGTTCCCTGCTGGGGCTCATGTCTCCGGCTTCGGGGGCGGCGCCTTGTAGTACAGGATCCGCTGGCAGTGCGGGCACAGCTCCATCGCGTCGCCTCGCAGGATCCGCTGGAAGAGCTGCGGCGGGACCGCCATCTGGCAGGCCAGACAGGTGCCCGTCTCGGTGGCCGCGATGGCTACACCCTTGCGGCGACGGATCGTGTCGTAGCGGCTCAGCACACCCTTGGGAAGCTTCGCCGCTACGTCCTTGCGCAGCACCAGCTTCTCGTCGCGGGTCCTCTCCACCTCGGAGAGCTTGCCCGTCGTGCTCGCATCCAACGCAGCAAGCTGCTCCTGCTTCTGCGCGAGCTCCGCCTCGGCCTCCTCCTTGCTCTTCTGGGCCTGGGCCTCGAGCATGGTCAGCTTGCCCATCTCCTCTTCGCGATCCTTGTGCAGCCGCCGCAGCTCTTCGACCTCGCGGCTCGCCGCGTTCTGCTCGCGCTCGTTGCGCGCTCGGGCCAGCTTCTCGCGGCTCTTCTCGACCTGCGTCAACAGCTGCCGCGCGTCCTGCGTGGCCTCGCTTCGCGCACGTCCCATTTCCGCTATGCTCGCGCTGTAGGATGCCACGCGCTCCTCGAGACGCGCGATCTCCTGCTTGGTGCCGGCGAGCGCGTCCCGGTCGGTGGTCAGCTGCTCGTCCAGGTGTCGAATCTCCGCATCCAGTGCGGAAAGCTCTTCCAACGAAGCGATGTGATCTCGGATACTCACGTTGACTGGGTACTCCTGTCGCTTGGGGGCTTGCGGATCAGGTGTGGGCCCACCTGGGTTCGAACCAGGAACGGCCCGGTTATGAGCCGGGGGCTCTGACCGATTGAGCTATGGGCCCGCGATCGGTGCGTCCCCGCAACGCGCCCGCGACAAGGGTGCGCGTTGGAATGAGGGACGCTGGACGATGAAAATCGCGTGGCTAAAACCACGGGGCGAAACCTAGTCCAAGCTAGGGTGCAGGGGAAGAGGAGTTCTGCGGGCGAACCACGTTTGCCCGGGGACGAAGGAATCTTCCCATCTTCTTCATGTAGCGGCTCGCCACTCCATCCGGCGCATCCTGCGCGTCCGAGCAGCACCGGAACCCCACCTGGTAGAACCGGAACCACTCGTTGTGCGATGGCGTGATCGGGCGGCACCTCGCCCGGATCGGTCCCCAGTACCCTCCCTTCAACCCCGATACGAACGGCTGCTTCTCCCCTTCCTTCAACACCTTGTCGAAGTGCTGCTCGTTGATCACCCACTCGTCCACGTTCCCCGTCATGTCGTGAACCCCGAACGGGCTCACACACCCCTCCAACGCCCCGCTCTCCACCCGCAGATCGAGCCGCGCGACCTCGCGCCCCACCTTCCGCGCATACGAAAACGCCTCCATGTCCGGCTCCGGCGACGGACGCGGCCGGTCCATGTTGCAGACCCTCTTGTCCCGCTCGTAGCCGTACGGATACGGGAGCCTCGCCGCCCCCTCGCACGCCATCGTCCACTCGGTCGACAAACACAGACGCTTGCCCTCCGACACGCATGCGCCCATCGCGTCGATCCAGCTCATCATCACTGCCGGCTTCACCCCGGGAAGATTCGGGTACTCGAACCGATCCATGCAGAATCGCCGCTTCTCGATCTTCCCCTCGCACAACGGCGGCGGGGCGTACTTCGCGCACCGATCCGCCTTCTCGTCGATGAAGTCCACGCAACGGTGACCCACATACGGGCAGTAGTCCCCCGCTACGAGCACCATCCCCTCCGCGCATGCCCTCCCCCCTTCCGGATCCTCCTGCACCGGATCCGCCGTCCTCTCCGGTCGCGCTACCAACCCGTCCCGCAACCGCTCCCCGCCGTCCTCCTCGGCAGCCGCGACCCCGACCCCGGCTTCCTGCGCCGCCCCCACCTCCGACGACGCGATCGCCATCGGCGTCCCCCCTCCATCCGCTCGCCCGTCCGTTCCCCCCACCGGCGAGCATCCCAACGCCACCGTCGCCAACCACCCGATCGTCCTGCCGGGACTCGTCATCATCGCGCCCCCCTCTTCCGCGATGTCCGCACCAAGATCAAGTTCCCGGCTGGCCCGCCCCCCCACATCCCTTCCCTGCCTCAACCTCCAGCCCCGGTTGTGCTACGCCAATCTCCCCGCATCTCGTTGTGAGATCCATGAGCAACCTCTCCGTACGTGGCGCGCGCCAGCACAACCTGCAAAACGTCAGCTGCGAGATCCCGCGCGGCCGACTCGTCGTCATCACCGGTCCCAGCGGCTCCGGCAAGTCCTCCCTCGCCTTCGACACCATCTACGCCGAAGGCCAGCGTCGCTACGTCGAGTCCCTCTCCGCCTACGCCAGGCAGTTCCTCGAGCAGCTCGCAAAGCCCGATGTCGACTCCATCGACGGCCTCTCCCCCGCCATCGCCATCGAGCAGCGCGCACTCGCACGCAGCCCACGCTCCACAGTCGGCACCGTGACCGAGATCGCGGACTACCTCCGCCTGCTCTTCGCTCGCGTCGGAACTCCCCACTGCCCCCAGTGCGGAAAACGCATCGAGGCCCAGACCGTCCAGCAAATCGTCGACAAGATCCTCGCCTGGCCCGCGGGCGAGAAGATCGCCATCCTCGCCCCCATCTGCCGCGCACGACGCGGCGAGCTGAAGATGGAGCTCGAGCGCCTGCGCCGCGACGGCTTCGTCCGCGTGCGCGTCGACGGCCAAACCCTCGAGCTCGGCGACGACCTGTCCATCGATCGCGCCAAGACCCACGACCTCGACGTCGTCGTCGACAGGATCGTCCTGCGTGACGGAATCAAGGGCCGCGTCACCGACTCCGTCGAGCTCGCGCTCAAGCTCGGCGATGGTCGGCTGCTCGTCGACGACTTCAGCGGCGCCGAACCCACCTGGCTCAGCGAGCGCTTCGCTTGCGTCGATTGCGGCATCTCGCTGCCCACGATCGAGCCTCGCATGTTCTCGTTCAACGGACCCCACGGCGCTTGTCCGCAATGCGGCGGCATCGGTTCGCGCACGCGCATCGACCCGGCTCGCGTCGTCCCCGACCCGTCCCTCACCCTCCGTCAGGGCGCCGTCGCCGCCTGGGGACACCGCGGCTCGGTGTCCCTCGCCACCGAGCTCGCGCGAGCCGTGCGCGCGCTCGGGGTCAATCCCGACGTTCCGTTCGAGCGGATGGACGACAAGCTGCGCGATGCCGTGCTCAACGGAGTGCCGGCCGGGCCCCGAAGGAAGAACGCCTACCTCGGAATCATCCCGAGACTCGAGGCGCGTCTCGAGGGGACCGACGATGCGTCGAGCGAAGGCGACGACGAGATCGACGTCGACGAAGGCGGGATCGGCGACGACGAGCTGTCGCGCTTCTCGGTGACCACGACGTGCGAGGCGTGCGGCGGACGGAGACTGCGCCCCGAGGCGCTCGCGATCCACATCGACGGGCGCAGCATCTCGGAGTTCGGAGAACTCCCGCTGGTGCGGCTGCGCGAACTGCTCGCCAACGTCATCGCCGCCGCCTCCTCCATCAGCGCGAGAGAACGCACGATCGCCGAGCCCCTCGTGCGCGCGGTGATCGCCCGCCTCGGGTTCCTCATCGAAGTGGGCCTCGACTACCTCACTCTGGACCGATCGACCCAGACCCTGTCCGGCGGCGAAGGCCAGCGCATCCGCCTCGCCACCCAGATCGGCGCTGCCCTCGTCGGTGTGCTGTACGTCCTCGACGAGCCCTCCGTCGGCCTCCACGCCCGGGACAACACCCGGCTCCTCGCTGCCCTCCGACACCTCGTCGAGCTGGGCAACAGCGTCATCGTCGTCGAGCACGACCGCGATACCATCCTCGCCGCCGACCACATCATCGACATGGGCCCCGGCGCCGGCGTCCACGGCGGGCGCATCGTCGCAGAGGGCTCCCCGGCTTCCATCATCGCCACCGCCTCTTCCATCACCGGCCCCTGGCTCTCCGGCCAACGCAAGCTCCCCGTCCCCGCACGTCGCAAGCGCGCCGGCAAAACCTGCCTGCGCGTCGTCGGCGCGCGCTCCCACAACCTCCGCAACGTCACCGTCGACATCCCCATCGGCCTGCTCACCTCCGTCACCGGCGTCAGCGGCTCCGGCAAGTCGACCCTGATCGTCGACACGCTGCTGCAGTCGGTCCGCGCCAACCTGTACCGCACTAGCACCCCGGCCGCGGTCTGCGATCGCATCGAGGGGATCGAGCACATCGACAAGGTCATCTCGATCGACCAGGCGCCAATCGGACGCAGCCCGCGATCCAACCCGGCGACCTACACCGGCGTGTTCACCTTGCTGCGTGAGCTGTACTCCGGGCTGCCGGAGGCGCGAACCAGAGGCTACAAGGCGGGGCGTTTCTCGTTCAACGTCAAGGGAGGCCGCTGCGAGGCGTGCAAGGGCGATGGCGTGCTCCGCGTGGAGATGCACTTCCTGCCCGACGTGTTCGTGACCTGCGAGGCGTGCGGGGGACGGCGCTACAACCGGGAGACGCTCGAGGTCTGCTATCGCGGCATGTCGATCGCCGATGCGCTGGGGCTGACCGTGGAGCAGGCGTACGACATCTTCGAGGCCGTGCCGCGCGTGCGGGAACGGCTCGCGGCGCTGCTCCGGGTCGGGCTCGGGTACATCAAGCTGGGCCAGTCCGCCACGACCCTCTCGGGCGGCGAGGCCCAGCGCGTCAAGCTCGCCCGTGAGCTCGCACGCAAGGCAACCGGGCGTACGCTCTACATCCTCGACGAGCCCACGACCGGCCTGCACTTCACCGACATCGAGGTCCTGACGACTGCGTTGACCGGCCTGCGCGACGCCGGCAACACCGTCGTGATCATCGAGCACAACCTCGATCTCGTCGCGTGCTCCGACTGGGTCATCGACATGGGGCCCGAGGGCGGCGAACGCGGTGGCGAAGTCGTCGTCGCCGGCACGCCCGAGACCGTTGCCGCCTGCAAGGCCTCGGTGACCGGGACCTTCCTGGATGCGCTTCTCGGATCGGGCGGCAAGGCTGGAACGAAATCCGAAGCGCGACAGCGCTCCGACAGGGCAGGGGACGCGGAGTGACGGGTCGGCTCGATCAGCCGTAGTCCTTCTCGACCCGCTCCTGATCCTCCTTGCAGCGGATGCACAGCGTGGTCTCGGGACGCGCCTCCAGACGCTTCATCGAGATCTCCTCCCCGCACTCCTCGCACACGCCGAAGGTCCCTTCCTCGATCTTCACCAGCGCCTTGTTGATCTTGTCGAGGAACGACTTTTCCCGCCCGCGCAGGCGGAATGTGAAGGACTGCAGGTACTCGCTCGACGCCAGATCCATCTCGTCGGGAAGGTCGTTGACGTCGAGCGTCATGTCCTGATCGAGCGTCTCCTTCGCCTTCTTGACGAGCTCGATTCGCTTGATTTCGAGCAGGTTCTTGAACTTCTTGAGTTGGGTCTTGTTCATGCTCGGCTTTACCCCTACCCGGCGACCGCGAATACGATCCGCGTTGGCACAAAACGGCCGGTAAACTTAGGTGGAACGTGCGCCATCGTCAAGCGAAGGCTGCGCATCGACGACGCGAAGGGGAGGGAGGCGTCCGGACCGCCGAGAGAACCCCAGCGATTCCCCCTTTCGATAAACCCTTGCCTTCCGTCCGTGACGCCCCATACCCCGATGCGGAGCGCGCTCGAACACGGCCCCCCGGCGGGGGCAACGCCCGGGCGCGTGGGGAAAGACAGAGAGCTGCGGGGCGCTTGTCCAGCGTGAGCACTTCCTTGGACAGACATGGTCAACGCACCGCGTGCTCCGATGTGTCGCTTGCTACGAACAGGGGCAAATGAATAAAAAGAGGAGGCCTCGGCAAAGCGGAATCGGCCTCGGCGCACCTTTCACGGGCCCACCACACCCCTGGTTCGCGTCGTACGCGCTTGGACCGCGCCCTGACCCGTTCGCTTGCAGGGCTCACAACCCGTCGTTGCTTTGCCCGGGCGTTGTGATAACTTCTGCACAACTCGTGCGCGGTTTTTCTTTCTCGTGGCGCTGATCGAACCGAAACCTGGATCAAGAGAGAAGACTCAGATGGACAACAAGGAGCCCCAGACCCACCCCGAGCTCTTCACCGCTAGTGATGTCGCTCGGTTCTGTCAGGTCGACCTCAAAACCATCCACAACTGGGCGGACAAGGGCGAAATCCGCCACTTCCGAACCCCCGGGCGCCACCTGCGTTTCCGCCGGTTGGATGTTCTCGATTTCCTCCGCAAGTACGGCTACCCAATACCGGAGGTCCTCCGCCTCGGCAAACCCAAGGTCGTCGCCGTCGATGATGACCCCAACGTCCTCGCCGCGCTCCGCCGCGTCCTGTCCCGACGCTTCGACCTGACCACCTTCCAGGACCCCTTCGACGCCCTCGTCGCCGTCGGCAACCTCCAGCCCGACGCCCTCATCCTCGACATCCGCATGCCGGGCCTCGATGGCCTCCGCCTCCTCGAGCGCCTCAAGGGAATCGAAGCCACCGGCCACATCCGCGCGCTCGTCTACTCGAGCCACGAAGACATGCGCAAGGCCTCTCTCGACGCCGGCGCCTACGACTTCATCTCCAAGGGCGAAGTCTCCGAGCTGCGCGACGCCCTCGAACGCCTCATGGGCCTCGACCGCGCCTGAGAAGACCCAGCTTCGATCAGCCCCGCCGCTCCCCTGCTCCCCTACTTGCCGTCACGGTACGCTCGCACCGCGTTCGCAATCCCGTCCGCGATCTTCTGACGATAGTCCGCCGTCGCCAGCCGCGCCTCCTCGGTCGGGTTCGAAATGAACGACACCTCGAACAGCACGCTCGGCATCTCCGCCCCGAGCAGCACGTAGAATCCCGCCGCCTTCACCCCCCCATTCGGGGTGTCTCCGAACCGCTCCGCCAACGACGCCATCGTCGTCCTCTGCAGCAGGTCGGCCAGCCGCACAGACTCGCCGCTCAGATGGCCCGACCGCAGGTCCGTGACCACATCCCCGATCTGCGCACTCGCGGGCGCCATGTTCTCCCGCGCCGCCACACGCTGCGACGACTCGTCTCGGCTCGCATCCAGCACGTAGCTCTGCACTCCTCGACTCGCCGGAGACTCCGATGCGTTGCAGTGGATCGACACGAACAGGTCCGCGTGGAAAGCGTTGGCGCGCGCCGCCCTCTCCTCCAACGCAACGTAGCGGTCCACGTCGCGCGTCAGCATCGTCACGATCCCCAACTCCCTCGCCAACACCGGCGCCACCCGGTGCGCGATGTCCAGCGTCACGTCCTTCTCCTTCAATCCTCCGGGCCCCGTCGCTCCAGGATCGTTGCCCCCATGCCCGGGATCGATCACGACGCGTTCGACGCGCGCTCGGGCCTGCGCCGGCGTCCCTTCCGCAGGACCCACCGGAGCCCTCGTCGTGAGGTCTGCGATCACGCGAAACGGCTCGGGCAGGAAGAACACCCGCCGATACGCGGTCCCGTTCAGATCCAGCACGACCCGCGTGCTCCCCTGATGCGAACCCAGACGAACCCGCTCCACCAGTCCTCCGACCGCACGGGTCAACGGGACCTTTCCGCGCGAGGTCTTCGCGAGATCGATGTACAGCCGCGCACCTCCCTGGGCGCTCGCTTCCAGATGCCCCACCTGGTACGACGCCGGCCCGTTCAGGTGAATCACCACCCGCGCAGCATCCTTCGCTCCGAAGGCCTCGATCTTCTGGATCTGCGCCGGTCCCAGCTTCGCGGCGTCCGGCGGCCTCGCCACCGCCCCCTGCACTCCCGCTCCCGCGTCCCCTTCCTTCCCCCTCGCCGCGTCCCTCGCCTTCTGCTCGATCTCCGCCAACTTCGCAGGTGTCGGACGATAGGCCTCCAACAACTGCTGCAGCCGCTGCCAGCTCGCTGCACAGTCCCCTTCCTCGCCAGCTCGCGCCCCCGCGTACGCTCGCCCGTACGTCCCCATCAGGTCGCCGTCCAGCTCCGCCTGCAGCGCCACCATCGCCTGCGCAGCTTCGCAAGCCGCCTTCGCGTCCGTGGATTGTGTCGCAACCCGAAACTGTTCGATCGCTTCCCGCGCGTCTGCCGCCGCGTGATACGCCCGGTAGCTCCGCTGCCTCAGCTCCCCCGACAGTCGCGCGTCCACCGCTCGCTCGACCAGCGGCTTGCGCGTCGCCGCAATCGCAATTTGATCGGCCAACGCGACCGCCTCCGCTCGCGAGGGTAGGGGACAGCGGCGCTCCAGCACGCACTGCCCCACGGACCCCGCCGTCGGTGGCAGCGCTCCCAGCCCCGCTTCCTGCCCCTCGACTCCGTTCCCAGAAGCCGTGCTGCAGCCTCCTGCCAGAAGGGCTGCCGCCATCGCGAGCGGTCTCGCGTACTTCCTGACGTCCCGCACCCATGCAAGCGCACCGTGCCGCGTCTCATCCTCGGGATGCCCGCACAACACGACCTCGCGACTTCGCCCTCGGAGCTCACCCATGACGGTGCCCCGCGCGTCGTGGTTGCCCCGCATCGTGGGTCGTGCGACAAACCCAACGACACCCCGGGCACGGCATGGCGATCGTCGGTGGCCGGGCTTCGATTGGCGACGGTTTCATTGCTGCTCTCGAGGAACGGATAGTACTATCCCAGACAAATCGAGGAGCGCGAAGAGGCACGATCATGTCTTCTCCCATGGACAAGGGTGGCTCTGCCAACAAGAAGGCGACCGATCCACAGGCCCCGGGGGCTCCCGGCACCGACTTCGACCTGTCTGCCGAGCAGGCGGACCTGGTCGCTTCCTGCTTCCGGCCCGCGTGGGAGGCGCAGCCCTCCCAGCCTGTCGCTCCCGCACCCTCCCAACCCCCTGCGCAATCGCAACCTGCGTCCGCCAAGCGGACTGAGCCCCAGCCCGCGCAAACGGCTCGCCCGGATGCCTCGCCTCGCAAGTCCGCGCCCGCATCTCCCGCGCCCCGCAGCGCCGCCGATGCTCCGCGTGACTTGAAGAAGACCGCCGCTTGGGCCCCCGGTGAGCTCGCCAAGAAGGAAGAGCCCAAGAAGGAAGAGCCCAAGAAGGAAGAGCCCAAGAAGCAGAAGCTGCCCGGACCTCAGGCAAAAACCCAGCCCCTGTCGCTCGATCAAAGGGCTCCTCAGCCAACGTCCAAAGCCCCGACCCCCTCTTCCGCTGTCCCCAAGCCCGACAAGAACTCCCCGGTCCTCGTGTCCGCTGCCGTCGTCGTCGCCGGCAAGACTTCCTCTCCTCCGCCGGCTCCCCCCAAGAGCGTCCCGCCGCAACCCGCCCCCTCACCCGGGGTGGCCGTGTCGGCCGCTGCGCGCTCCGAACCGCCCACCGCTGCACCGTCTCCCGATGCAGCCCCGCGCCCGAGTTCCGACGCCCCACCGAAGCCTGCCGAGTCCCCGGAGTTCGTCGAGACCTCCATCGCGCAACCCCCTCCGCCCGCTCAGGTCCCCGTGACCCAAGGCCCCTCCGTCGTCGTGGCGGACGCCTCCTCCAGGGATCGTCTCACGCAGCCACCCAAGGCACGACGCCAGGCCGTCGCCGCCGAACCCGAGCCGATCCCCGGACTCCCCTCCGGACCGAGTCCCGTGAAGTGGGTCGCCCTGGGTGTGCTCGGAACCGCGGCGGTCTTCGCCATCGGAATCGGGATCTGGTTCGCGACGTCGTCGGGGCCTAGCAAGACCTCGGCCTCTGCAAGTGGTCCGTTGCCGCCCGCTGCGACGCAGACTGCCGCCTCGCCCCCGCAGCCGGTGGAGACCGCAGCCGCTCCGCAGCCCACGCCCACTCCACCTGCGGTGTCGGCGACCTCCGTGCCCGCTTCGACCGCCGACAAGCCGCCTCAGCCGGTGAAGACTGCCGACAAACCACCCGAGCCCGCGAAGACCTCCGTCGCCGCGGCCACCGCCACGCCTCCCGCGCCCAAGACACCGTCGACCGCGACGGCGACCAAGACCGCTCCGGCGAAGACCGGTGCGGCCAAGACTCCGGCCGGGGGCATCGTGCGCGAAACTCCCTTCTGATTCCTCGCTGTGGTAGGTTCTGCACGCCGTCACTGCGACGGCGTTCGAGGCAGTCCATGAACCTACGTGCATGCAGTCTGGCCATTTTCGTCGCGCTCACTTCTGGCGTTTTCGCGTGCCCCGACGCGGCGGCGCAGGGCGCAGCGCAGAACGACCCGTTCACCGACATGGCGCGTCAGCGCTTCCAGGAAGGCGTCAAGCTCTACGACGCCAAGAAGTACGAAGAAGCCCGCGGCGCCTTCTTGCAGGCCTACGCCCTGAAGAAGCACCCGGCAGTCCTGCTCAACCTCGCCCAGAGCGAGCTCAAGTCGGGGCACCCCGTCGATGCCGCCCGCCATTTCTCCCAGTACCTGCAGGAGAACAAGGATACTTCGGCTGCCGAACGAAAAGCGGCGGAGCAGGGACTCGCCGAGGCGCGCCTCAAGACCGGTCGCGTCTTGATCGAAGTCAACGTCCAGGGCGCCGACGTGTTCGTCGACGATGAGCTCGTCGGCCGCGCACCGCTTCGCGAAGCGGTCGACGTCGGCCCGGGCCCTCACAAGATCGAAGCCCGCTACGCCGGCTATCCCCACGCCGCGGGTCAGGTCAACGCCGTCGTCGGTCAGCAGTCGAACGTCAGCCTGAAGCTCGACAAGGGTGGCAGCTCCGCGGCTGTCGCGCCCCCTGCAGTGGCTCCGCCCTCCACCGCAGCGCCTCCTGCCACCGCATCTCCCGCGCCTTCGGTGCCGATCACGACGGAGCCCCCTCCGACTTCCGATTCCCCGCCTCCCGCTTCGGGGGACACCGGCGTCTCGGTGTCCACCGCGGGCCGCCCGTCGTTCTTCTCCTGGGCCGCCAGCGACCCGGTCGCCTGGATCGGCGGCGGTCTCACTCTCCTCGGTATCGGCGTCGGAATCGGCTTCGCTGCCTCCGCCAACTCCGCATCGTCGAATGCCGATAGCATCGCCGGGCAGATCAAGGCCGTCGCAAGCCGCGACCAGATCCTCGCCGACATGGGACGGCAGTCCAATCCGTGCGCCGACCCTGTGGCCGTGACGACCACCGACTACCGCAACGCCTGCAATCAGTTGCGCGACAACCTCGACACCCGCGACAGCCACAAGACCGTCGCCACCTGGGGCTTCATCGGCGCCGGCGTCGCCGTCGTCGGCACCGTCGGCGCCTACTTCCTGCGTACCTCGCCGAAGAAGGAGTCGGCCCCGACAACCTCGTTCGTCCCGATTCTGAGCCCCACCATGGGTGGTCTCAGCATCGGCGGCTCCTTCTGAGCCCCGCGCCTCCTCACGCCTCGCATCCCTCCTCCTCCTGCAACCAACCTCGGAACGTGGACCGCGGTACGCCGCATGCGCGCGCCGCCGCCGACACCTTCCCGCTGCACTTGCGGACCATCTCGATCGCTGCGTCCCGCGTCAACCGCGCCGCAGGAGCGGGCTGCTCGTGGATCGCGTTGTCGACGTCCGTGGGCCCGATGGTCTCACGGGCAGCCAGGAGTGCGGCGCGCACGACCACGTTGCGCAGTTGACGGATGTTGCCGGGCCACGGGTGCGCCACGAGACATGCGAGCGCTGCCGACGAGATGCGCTTGCGCCCGACTTCGGCCTCGCTGAGCTTCAGGAAGTGCTCGACGAGTGCCGGGATGTCGCTGCGACGGTCCGCGAGCGGTGGCAGCGTCACGCACCCCACGGCCAGCCGGTGATACAGATCGAGCCGGAATTCCCTCTGCTCGATGCGCTGCTCGAGGGGAGCCCAGGTCGCCGCCACCACGCGTACGTCGAGACGCGCCGCCTTCGATGCTCCGATGGCTCGCACCTCGCCCTCCTCCAGCGCGCGCAGCAGCTTCACCTGCACGTCGTGCGAAAGCTCCCCCACCTCGTCGAGAAACAGCGTCCCGCCATTCGCCGCCACGAACGCCCCGTCCCGTTTCGCAAAGGCCCCGGTGAACGCCCCTCGCTCGTGCCCGAACAGCTCCGCGGCCGCCAGGTCCCGCGGCAACGCTCCCACGTTCAGCGCGACGAACGGCCCGCCGGCTCGCGGCCCCAGATCGTGCAACGCGCGCGCGATCAAGTCCTTCCCGGCTCCCGTCGGCCCCCGCACGAGCACCGGAACGGACAGCGGTGCCAGCCTTCGCACCTGCTCCGCGACCCGCATCATCGCCGGTGATTCCCCGACAACTCGGGGCAGGGGAGTCGTCCGATGTCCCTGCGACGTCGTTCCCGAGCGTACGACGATCGACACCCGTCCCACCACGAAGCACGCGCCCGGCTCGAGCTGCGCCGTGCATACCTTCGCTCCTCCTACGTACACTCCGTTCCGACTTCCGAGATCGTCCACGAAGACCCGCCCGTCGATGCTCCTCACCACACAGTGACGCCCGCTGACCGTGCGATCCCCGAGCACGATGTCGTTGCCGCGTCCGCTCCCGATGCTGACCCTGCCGCCCTCGCTCACCAACACGCACTCGTGTCCGTCGGCTTCTCCCACCTCGAGGCAGATTCTCTTCGCCCGCGGTTCCTCGGGTATCTCAAGCGTTGCCGTGGCGGGCTCTCGGTTTCTGGCAGCCATGGGGGCCTCCTTGCTCCTGCCCTGTCGGACACATCCGCCCAACGGTTGCGTCCTCGATGCGACCCCCTGGCGTTTTTTGACGCTGCCCGCCCGCAGCGCTATGCCCGTCGCGTGAAAGCCTACGTTCTGGGAGCCGATGGACAGCTCGGCCACGAGCTGTGCGGCGCGCTCGGCTGCTTCGCCGACGTGATCCGTGCGACCGAGGCCGACTTCGACATGACCGACCTCTCCACCCTTCGGGATCGGATCCGCTCTGCTCACCCCGACGTCATCGTCAACGCGGCCGCGTACACCGACGTCGACGGCGCCGAGCGCAACCCTACTCTGTGCCGGGCCGTCAACACCGAGGCCGTCCGCGTCATCGGCGAGGAGTGCGCCGCCAACGGCATCGGCCTCGTGCACTACTCGACCGACTTCGTGTTCGATGGCGCCAAGGGACAACCCTACCTGGAGACCGACGAGCCGTCGCCGCTCAACGAGTACGGACGCTCCAAGCTGGAAGGAGAACGCGCGCTCGCCCGCCTCGAGGCTCCCGCGATCGTCCTGCGCACCGCCTGGGTCTACAGCCTTCGCAGGAAGAGCTTCGTCAGCTCCATCCTGCGGCTGGCCCGCGAGCGGCCCGAGCTCCGCATCGTCTCCGACCAGGTCGGCAACCCCACCTTCTGCCGCGATCTCGCGATCTGCACCGCGCTCGTCCTGTTCTCCATGCGCTCCGATCCCCTCGGCGCACTGCGCAACGCTCGCGGTGTCTACCACCTGGCTGGCTCGGGGTGGACCGACCGCTGCTCCTTCGCCTCCCGCATCCTCGAGCTCGATCCCCGCAAGGATCAACACGTCACGCGCGCAGTCGTCCCGATCCGTTCCGACGACTACCCGCTGCCCGCCAGGCGCCCCACCCACGCGCCGCTCGACTGCTCGAAGTTCCAGACCACCTTCGGCGCCATGCTCCCCCCCTGGGAGGAAGCCCTCGAGCGCGCCCTCAACAGCTGATGCGTGAGACCTCCCCCATGCCCTCGCTGTCGATCGTGATCGTCAACTGGAACGCCCGCGATGGCCTGTCCGCGTGCCTGCGCGCTCTCGATGCGCAGACCGATCCCGACTTCGAAACGATCGTCGTCGACAACGGATCGACCGATGGCTCCGTGGAGATGATCGCCGCGGATCACCCGCGCGTGCGCGTGATCCAGACCGGAGAGAACCTCGGCTTCGCCGAGGGATGCAATCGCGGCATCACGGCCTCCACCGCTGACTGGGTGTTCCTGCTCAACAACGACGCCGTCGCCGATCCCGGACTCGTCGCGGCGTTGCGAGTCCGCGCCGTCGAGGCCGGTCCACGCGACGGCATGTTCCAGGCACGCATCCTGTTCACGCAGAAGCCCGACCACACCAACAGCACCGGCATCCTGCTGTTCTCCAACGGCAAGTCGCGCGATCGGGACTTCGACAAGCCCCGGTCGCAGAGCGAGTCCGGCGACGAGATCTTCTGCCCGACCGCCGGCGCTGCCCTCTACCGTCGCTCGATGCTCGACGAGGTAAGGCTCCCCACGGGCTTTCTCGATCGCACCTACTTCATGTACGCCGAGGACCTCGACCTCGGTTGGCGTTGTCGTCTGGCCGGATGGCGCGCCTGGTACGCGCCCGAGGCCGTCGTCCACCACGCCTTCCAAGGCAGCTCGCGACGGCATGGACCGAACTTCGTCGTGCTCCAGTGCATGAAGAACCGCTGGCGAACCCTGCTCAAGAACGCTTCCGTCGGCTTCCTGCTCCGCTCCCTCCCGACCTCCCTCTCCGATGCTGCCGTGCTGCTGCGTTGGAACGGCCCCGCGATCCTCCCCAGAGCCGCTCGTGGCTCCCTCGAGATGCTCAGACTCCGTCCGGAAGTCCGCTGCCGAACACGTGTCGCTCCCCGAAGCGTCGAGCAACAGTGGTCCTTCTCGCGCAAGGATCCGCGCATCGGCTCCCGCTGACCCCTTTCCCCTGCCATGCGTATCGCTTGGGTCTCGCCCTATCTTCCCGCTCCCGCCAACACCGGACGCCGCATCCGCATCCGCAGGCTCGCCGAAGCCCTGTCGCATCACGACCTGCACCTGTTCTGCGCCATCGCTCCCGAGGACCCCGATCCGCGATCGCTCCCCCCCTCCGCTGTCGGCCCTTGGTCTTCTGTCACCTCCATGCGGCAGCTCCAGGTCCGACTCGCGCTGCGGGCTCCGCGTCCGGCCTGCGCCGTCCCCCCGGACTTGATGCTCTCCCTGCAGGCAGCCGATCGGGTACTGCCCTTCGACCTCGTCATCGCCGAGCACTGCTTCTCGCTCCGGGACTTTCCCCCCATGAAGCACGCCCCGCTGCTCATCGACGAGCATGACGTCGAATCCGAACGCTGCCTCGACGGCGCAGCGCGCAGCCCGCGCAAGCTGATGCAGTCCGCTTGCTGGCGCCGCTTCGAACGACGCGCATGGAAGCGTGCCGACCTCGTCGTGGCTTCGAAGCAAGCCGACTCCGAACGCATCGGCGCCGTCCGCGGGGCTGCCTGCCCCGTCGTCCCCGACGGGGTGGCGCTCGATCGGTGCAGGTACATCCCTCCGTCGCAGCGACCGGGCAGCGGCGTTCTGTTCGTGGGCTCCATGTCCCGCGAGCCCGATATCCGCGCCGCCGAGCTCCTCGCTCGCAAGGTGCTCCCCATCGTCCGCTCTCACGTGCCCGACGCCTCCCTCACGTTGGCTGGCCGGGATCCTGGGCCCGGGATCCGCGCGCTCGCTTCGAAGAACGTGTGCGTGACCGGCACCCTCGACGACCTCGGTCCCACGTTCGAATCCCACGCCGTGTACGCAAGCGCGATCGATTCGGGCGCGGGATGCAGCACCCGGATCCTCGAGGCCCTCGCCAGCGGCATCCCCGTCGTCTCCTCTCCCGCGGGTATCCGCGGCTTCGAGCTCGGCCACGAGGACCACTGCCTCGTCGCCGCAACCCCCAAGCTGCTCGCCGCCTCCATCGCTGCCGTCCTGACCGCCAGACAGGACTTCGATCCGATGGCCTCGCGCGCACACGCCGTGGCGATTCCCTTCGATTGGTCTGTCATCGCAGCGAGATTCCGCGACGTCGCAGAAGCTGCCGCCGCGCGCGGACGCTCCCTCGGTCCCTCCGCACGCATGGCTCCGCCATCGAGCTCGCGCTGAGCGGTCGTGCGACGTGCCAGGTGATCCGCTCGCGAACGGTGGGGTGCGAGCTGCGTCCCCGGCCCTCGAAACCCAGCAAGCACGAGCATGGCCCGAAGCTGACACGACTGGATCGCCGTGGTAGCCTCCCGCCCAGCCGATCATGAGTTCCGAAGAATCCGAAGGGTACTACAGCCATCCTCGCAACGAGCTCCACGCGCTGGTTCCCGACGGTGTGCGACGGGTCATCGATGTCGGGTGCGGCGCCGGCGGCCTCGGGCTGGCCTTGAAGCGGGCGCGCCCCTCGCTCGAGGTGCGCGGCATCGAGTTGGTCGCAGAGCAGGCCGCCCGAGCGAAGCTCGTTCTCGACGACGCCGTCTCACAGAGCGCGGAGCTTCCCCCTCCGGCGCACTGGCCTCGCCCCGATTGCCTCATCTTCGCCGATGTCCTCGAGCATCTCGTCGATCCGTGGGCCACCCTCCGAAGCTGGCGCGGCTGGGTCGATCCCGGCACCTGGGTGATCGTCAGCCTCCCCAACGTCGGCCACTTCAGCATCCTCAAAGGGCTGCTCGCGGGTCAGTGGGAGTACGAGCAGGAGGGACTGCTCGACCGCACTCACCTGAGGTTCTTCGCGCGCAAGTCCATGCGCGCACTGCTCACCGACGCCGGCCTGGAGCTTCACTCCGTCACC
>JAKLDZ010000320.1 GCA_022703255.1 Myxococcota bacterium
ACAGCCACGTCATGCCGGACCAGTCGCTCATCTCCCGGGTGCCATACCACAACACCCCCGGTCTCCGTGCACACAGACTCCACACCACATCGCACGCGCGCCTGTCCGAACCGGGCGCCCCGACTCTCACCCTCGCGTCCGCTTTGCCTGCCCTCCCCGAAAGGGTATGCTCGTAATAGCATGCACACACGGCTGCCGACCGTCTCGGGGAAGGCACGACTCCACGGGGCAACCCCTCCTTGGGGACGATGGTTGCCCGTTGTCTCGATGTGGCTCGCATCCTGCGGAGGCAGCGAGACCGAAGTCGCCACCAACGCCCACATCCTGGATGCTTCGTCTCACGAAGCAATGGTCGACGCCGCGAGCGAGCCGGTCGTCGAGGCGGGACTCGACGTCCAGCAGGACAGCTCCCCTCCCCCCTGCACGCCCAAGACCTGCGCCCAGCTCGGTCTGAACTGCGGCAACGCTCCGGACGGCTGCGGCGGCAAGGTGACGTGTGGGACCTGTGCGTCGGGGCAGTTCTGCGGCGGCGGGGGCCCCAACAAGTGCGGGGTCAACCCTTGCGCCCCCAAGACCTGCTCGCAGATGTCGGCATCCTGCGGCCTGGCCTCCAACGCGTGCGCCGACGTCATCGACTGCGGAGGCTGCCCCGCTCCCGAGACCTGCGGCGGCGCAGGGACCAAGAACCAGTGCGGCTGCACGCCGAAGACCTGCGTGCAGCTCGGCGCCACCTGCGGCACCACCCCCAACGGCTGCGGAGGAGTCCTCGACTGCGGCACGTGCGCCGCCGGACAAACCTGCGGAGGCGGCGGCACCAACCAGTGCGGTGCCGGAACCTGTTCCCCCAAAACCTGCGCCCAGCTCGGCACCAGTTGCGGCGTCACCTCCGACCTGTGCAGCAACGTCATCGACTGCGGCGCCTGCTCGGCGCCCGACGTGTGCGGCGGGACCGGCAAGGTCAACCAGTGCGGCTGCTTGCCCAAGACCTGCGCCCAGCTCGGCGCTTCCTGCGGCGAGCTCGACGACGGCTGCGGCAATCCATTGCAGTGCGGCTCGTGCACCGATCCTCTTACCTGCGGCGGAGGCGGCGTCCCGAACCAGTGCGGCACACCGTGCCCCGATGGTGGCGCGTGCATGCCGGGAGACACAGAGTCGCAGCCGTGTGGCAACGGCGGCACGCAATCCCGCACCTGCGCCGCCACCTGCGAGTGGGATGCCTGGGGAACCTGCGTCGGCAGCGAATGCTCCCCCGGCGACATCGACTCCGAGGCGTGCGGCAACTGCGGCACACGCACCCGAAGCTGCCAGGCCGACTTCACCTGGGGCGTCTGGGGCGTCTGCGGCCAGGGCGAGTGCGCTCCGGGCGACACCGACTCCGAGGCCTGCGGAGACTGCGGTTCCCGCAGCCGCACCTGCAGCAGCTCGTGCGTGTGGGGCAGCTGGGAGAGCTGCACTGGCGAAGGCGCATGCTCCCCCGGTGACACCGACTCCGACCCCTGCGGCAACTGCGGCTCCATGACCCGCACCTGCTCCAGCTCCTGCGAGTGGGGCTCCTTCGGCTCCTGCACCGGGCAGGGCGTCTGCTCCCCCGGCGCCAAGGACACCGACCCCTGCGGCAACTGCGGCTCCAAGACGCGCACCTGCTCCAGCTCCTGTCAGTGGGGCGCGTTCACCTCCTGCTCCGGCGAAGGTGTCTGCGCCGTCGGCGCCATCGCCGATTGCATGTGCTCCACCGACGTCTCCACCGTCTGCTGCGGCCAGCAGGTCTGCACCTCGAGCTGCCAATGGGGAACGTGCGGGCTGAAGGCGGGCAAGACCTGCAACTGGAACGCCGGACACACCTTCCGCTGCTGCGGCGCCGACCAGTGGCAGTGGTGCCTGGACTCCTGCACCTGGTCCACCGACTGCTGGTCCTGCGGCGGCTGCTCCTCCTGCTGACAAGGCCCGTCGTCAGAACCTCACAGCACTTCGTTGAGAAATACCACCGCTCGCTCGTTGTTCGACGACCCGAAGACGATCGTGCACCGGTTGTGATCGCTCCCGGCGGTCAGGTACAGGTGGTGCAAATCGATCCCGCGCGTCGACAGCGCTTCGCACACCCGTCTCAGCGTGCCGGGTCGGTGCGGCAGCTCCCCGATCACCACCTCCGATTCCCATGGACCGAACCCCCGCTCGTCGAACGCATCCATCACCCGCAGGTTGTCCTCCGTCACCATCCTCACCGTCGCCGTCCGCCCCGTCACCGTCGTCGTGATCGCGAGGATGTCCACGCCCTTGTCGGCAACCACCTTCAACATCTGCGCGAGCGCACCGATCTCGTTCGGCATGCTGACGACCACTTCCTTGCCCAGCTTCACCTTCAACATGGCCGCACCCTCCCTCGGCACTCGCACCCGGCCGACGAGCGCGGGCTGGCGCCGTTCCTGGGGGAACCTAGGGACAGGGACGGGAGAGGTCGACCCCCGGAGGGGGAGGAGGAGCGAGGTTTCGACGGGCGATCCAGCCACCTTTGAGCGACGGCGCCGTCCGGGGAGAACGCCTCGACCGCGCAGGACGGACCGGGGAACACACGACCGCGTCCCTCGCTGCGACATCCGTCGAGGCGAGGCAAAGCGCCACATGCTTCGATCGGCGGGTGCCTACTTGCGCCCGCTCCGCTTGCGCACCGCGGCCTGAATCGCCCGCACCTTGGGGGAGCGGGCGCGCCGCGTCTGGCGCCGCTGCAGCTGCGAGTCGGCCTTGATCCGGTTGGCGGATCGTCGCGTCGACTTGCGCGGCGGACGCTCGCTCTGTGATCCCTGGTACTGGCGTGTGGCGTGTGCCCCTGTGTCCGCGTAGCGATTCGTCTTCACCAACGCGGGGCTGGGGTGCTTGCGGGTCTCCTTGGGAGCCGCCTTCGGCTTGTCGGCTCCGTGTCGGATCTCCTCCTGGAACCGGTAGTGCTGCGCGCGTGTTGCCACGATGTCCCCCCTTCGCTGCGATGACCCACACGCACGTGCCGTTCCAACCGTGGGGGGCGCGCGCGAGCGGAAGCGTCAGACAGGCTGTGCGAGGGATTCGATCGAGACGAGGATGAAGCCGAGCTGCAGGTCGTATTCGGCGGTGCCCAGGCGCATCGTGCTGGAAGAGACCGACGCGCCGAGCGCGATCAACTCCCCGATGGCGACCACGCGACCGGTCATTCCGAACAGGTCGTTGCTGCGTCCGCTCGGTCCCAGGATACGCACGGCGTCGCGCATCACGTATCGCTTGCCCGACGCCCCGATGGTGAGCACCGCGTCCTCCACGCTCACCCGGCGCTCTCGCACCCACGCGTCCAGCTCGCTCTGGGAGATGAAACGCGCGTCCCGCTTTCTGACATGGGTATCGGGGAGATCGCTGTAGCAAGGAAGCGAGCTGCTCGGAGTCTTGGATGCGATGACCATGGGTCGTCCGCCGGATAGCGCCCCCGGGGGGGCTGGGTTCTACGCTGCGGGACGGATGCACGGCACGTGCCGCATCGATCCGTGGGCGGGCGTGCGCTGTCGTGCCTCGCGCGGATCACGACATTTCTCGGCCGAATCACTGCGCGCGACGACGCCGGCGGTGACGCGGCCCACGCCCGTCGTCACTGCGCACGCGCAGCCACGCTGACACGTGCCCATGACAACCGAGCCACGGAGCGGGGTGCGAGGACCCGTCAAGGAGTTGACGCGTGGGAGTCTGCACGCGACGCGTCAGCGAAGCCACACCACCGTCACGCCGTCGCCTCCCTCCCCCGGCTCGCCTGCGCGGTGCCGCAACACGTAGCGGCTCTCGCGCAGCGACGTGCGAACGGCGTCACGCAGCGCGCCCGAGCCGTGACCGTGGATCAGGAACGCGACGCGTCGTCCCTCGTTCAGGGAGCGATCGAGGAACTGCTCGGCCATCGACACGGCCTCGTCCACACGCAGACCGCGCAGGTCGCAGCGATTGTCCGACGTCTGGATCGGAAGGTCCGGATCGGCCGCTGCGTCGAACGGTACGCGGAAGGTGGGCTGCTGGGGACGCGCAGCGGTCGGAGGCTTTCCCCCGCCGGTGCGTCGCAGATCGGTCACGTCGGCGACGAGCTTCACGGGGCCCGCGGACACGCGCACCTGGCCTCCGGACAGGACCTCGATGACCTCGGCATCGGTGCGCAGGCGAGAGACGAACACGCGCATTCCCTTGCGCAGCTCGGCGGGATCGATGGGATCGCCCGGCTGCGGGACGCGGCGGCTGCCCGGCGGTTCCAGCTCGCCGCCAATGGCCACCTTGGACGCAACGCGCTCGATCACGCGACCGGCCTCGCGCACGCTCGCTTCGTCGAGCTTGCGCGCACGCAGGCGCTGCTCGGCAGAGCGCAGCTCGTCGCGCGCCCTGCGCACCGCGGACACCAGCGCCTCGGTCTGCTCGGAGAGCAGCTTGCGCTCGCGCGTACGCACGCCCTCGATTTCCACTTCGAGCCTGCGACGGGCGCTCTCGAGCTCCAGCTTCTCGCGTTCCGCCGCAGCGCGCGCGAGCTCCAGCGCGCGTCGCTCGTCATTCAGACGCCGCACGAGCTGCTCGAACCCGCGCTCCTCGGTGCCGAGGAACCGCTCGGCCCGCTCGAGGATGAGCGAGGGCATGCCGAACCGGCGCGCGATCGCCAGAGCGCTCGACGCCCCGGGGATGCCGGTCATCAGCGCGAACGTGGGACTCATGCTCCCCATGTCGAAGCCAACCGACGCGTTGAGGAAGCGCTCGTCGCCCAACGCCAGCGCCTTGAGCCCTTCGTAGTGCGTCGTGCACGCCACCGCACCGCCACGCGCGCACAGCCCGTCGAGCACCGCCGACGCCAACGCCTCGCCCTCGCGCGGATCCGTTCCCGTCGCGATCTCGTCGAGCAGCACCAGCGCCCCGCGAAACGTCGTGTCCAGGATCGCCGCGAGGTTGCGCACGTGCGCGCTGAACGTCGAGAGGTTCCGCGAGATGCTCTGATCGTCGCCCATGTCGCTCGACACGAACTCGAACACCCCGACCCGCGAGGTCCCCTTGCAGGGCAGCGGCAGCCCGCAACGCAGCATCAGCGCGAGCAGCCCCAGGGTCTTGAGCACCACGGTCTTGCCGCCGGCGTTGGGCCCCGACACCACGAGCGCACGCCCCGGCTCGACCTTCACGCTGCTCGGTACGACCTTCACGCCGTCGAGCTGCAACAAAGGGTGACGCGCGTCGATGAGGTCCAGCATCGGCTCTTCGCGCAGATCGGGAAACGCCAGGTCGAGATCCGCGGTGAGCCGTGCGGCGCCCGCGCGCAGCTCCGCATGCGCCAGCGCGAGCTCGGCCGCGGCGATGCTCTCGACGTGCTCGCCCAGCTCTGCGGAGAGGCGCGCGTAGACAGCGTTCTCCTCGCGCTCGATCTCCGCATCGAGGACCTTGAGCCGGTTGCCCAGCGGGATCACCGTGCGCGGCTCCATGTAGAGGGTCTGCCCGCTCGCGCTCGTGCCGTGCACGATGCCCACGAACCGCTCATGCGAGTCCGACCGAACCGGCAGCACGAACCGCCCCTCGCGCTCGGTGATGAAGTCGTCCTGCAGCGCAGCGCCGTAGCGCTGCATGATGTCCTCGAGCCGGCGCATCAGCCGCTCGCGCGCCGACTGCCGCTCCCCCCGCAGCTCCCGCAAGCGCGGCGAGGCACGATCGCTGAGCGTGCCGTCGGGCTCGAACGAGCGGCTCAGCTGCTCTTCGAGGACGTCGAGATGCGGATCGGTGGAGCACGCAGCGGCGAGGTTCGGGACCTTGTCGCGACGCGACTGGAGGAATCGGCGCAGGACGCGGGCGAGGGCGAGGGCGCGGCCGGTCTCGCGCAGCTCCAGCGGCCCCAGGGCGCCGCCCGCTCTCAGCCGGTCCACCGCCGCGGCGATCGGCTCGGCTCCACCGCCGGGAAGCGGCTCGTCGGCCGCGTACAGATCGAAAGCCTCACGGGTCTCGGCCAGCGAGATCCGCACCTGCTCGAGCGTGGAGCAGAAGGGGAGCCCGCGTGCAGCGGCGCTTCCGAGCGGTCCCACGCAGCGCGACGCGAGAGCGTCGAGCAGACGATCCCATTCGAGGTCGGACCTCGTCTTGTCGAGACACGCTGGACCGAACGCTGCGGACATGGCTGCATCCTCTCGAACGGGCAAGCCACGACGCTGGGGAGGAAGCCCCTGACGTGGCGAGCCGACGACGCTGGCAAGCACCTCGTCTCCTTCCGCGCGAGCGGATGGAGCAGAGCCCTACCGGGCGAAACACCGGCACCTGAACGAGAAAGGAGGGAGCTGAAGCGATCGACGGCACGGCAGGGTATGCCGTGCCTGCGGACCGTGGGCTCTATGCTGCCTCGATGCGCGTCCGCTTGCGACGGCGGCGCGCGGCCTCGCTCTCCTTCTTGCGGCGCTTGACGGACGGCTTCATGTAATGACGCCGGCGCTTGAGCTCACGCAGGATGCCTTCTGCAGCCATCTTGCGCTTGAGGTGCTTGATCGCTCGCTCGATCCCCTTGTCACCAACGGCGACTTCGAGGGGTTTGCACTGAACTGCCTCGGACGGCATATCGAACACTACCTCCGGATCGGAAAAGGGCCGGCAAGATGCCAGAGGACCGGGCAATGCGCAAGGGATTCCTGCACCCCCCGATCCGGTTTCCCTCGCACCCCCCGCTTCCTCCCTCCACTGCCTGCCACCGCAACCGTCACGGACACTCCCGCAGCTCCGCGCCCCGCGCGATCCAGATCACCAGCGCGCGCATCTCCGACGGCTTGAGCCACCCCTTCGCAGGCATCGGCTCCAGGGTCACGAACGCATCGCGCAGCCGCTCGAGCTCCGCCGGCTCCGGCGCCTCCAGCGGCGGCAACCCGCGCTGATACGACGTCTCCAGCGCCTCCGGATCCCCAGGAGCCGGATGGTTCAACGGATGAATCAGCAGCTTGTAGATGAGATAGCTGTTGCCCGGACTCCCCGGATCCACCCGC
>JAKLDZ010000321.1 GCA_022703255.1 Myxococcota bacterium
CTTGCCGACCCCTTCGAGGTCGACCTCGCCGTGGGCGATGCTCTCGAGAGGCTTGCCTCCGAACTCGGTGAGCGCGCCCACGACCCACTCGTCGACCGGATCGCTCATCAGCAGCACCTCGACGTCCTTGCGCCGGAACACCTCGAGGTGGGGGCTGTTGCGCACGGCCTGCAGGGAGGGCCCGGTGAGGTAGTAGATGCTCTTCTGGCCTTCGGCCATGCGGGCCACGTACTGATCCAGGGAGACCTTCTCCTCTCCCTCGGTCCTGGTGCTCGGGTATCGCAGCAGCTTCGCGACGGCCTCGCGGTTGCCGGGATCGGACGAGACGCCGAGCCGGAGCATGCGTCCGAATCCATCCCAGAATGCCTCGTACTTCTCCGGCTCCGACTCCGCCATCTGCTGCAGGGTCTTGAGCGTGTTGCGCGTGAGCTGCTTCTGGATCTGCTCGAGAGCTCGGTCATCCTGCAGCATCTCGCGTGAGACGTTGAGGGACAGGTCCTCGGAATCGACCACGCCCCGGAGGAATCGAAGATACGGGGGCGTGAGCTTCTCGCAGCCGTCCATCACGAAGATGCGCCTGGCGTGCAACCGAATCCCGCGCTTGGGCGTGTCGAGCATCATGTCGAGCGGCGGCTTCTCCGGCACGAACAGCAGCGCGTGGAACTGGATGGGCGCGTCGGCCGACACGTGCATCCGCGCCAACGCCTTGTCCTTGCCGAAACCACCCAGCACGTGCTGGTAGAACTCGTCGTACTGCTCCTCGGTGATCTCCGACTTCGGACGCAGCCACAGCGCCGAGGTGCTGTTGACCAGCTTGTCCTTCAGCTTGATCGGGTGACTCACGAAGTCCGAGTACTTCTTCACGAGCGACTCGACGCGCCAGTCCTCCAGCAGGTCATCGTTGCCCGCCTGCAGGTGCACCGTGATTCGCGTGCCCGGCCGCTCCCGCTCCCCCGGCAGCACCGTGAACGAGCCAGTCCCCGCCGAGCGCCACAGCACCGGCTCCGCGTTCGGATCGGCGGCGGAGCGTGATTCGACATCGATCCGGTCAGCCACGACGAAGGCGGAGTAGAAGCCCACGCCGAACTGGCCGATGAGGCTCCCCGGGTCGGCGGTGCCGGCGGCCCGGGCGCGCTTGACGAACTCGAGGGTTCCCGAACGGGCGATCGTGCCGAGATTGGCGATGATCTCGTCGCGGGTCATGCCGATGCCGTTGTCCTCGATCGTGAGGGTGCGGGCATCGCGATCCACCGCGAGGCTGATCTCCGGGGGGCCGGTGCGTTCGGCCACGGACTTGTCGGTGAGCCCGAGGTACCGGGCCTTGTCCAGGGCGTCGGAGGCGTTGGCAATGAGCTCCCGCAGGAAGACCTCGCGGTTGGTGTACAGGGAGTGGACGACGAGGTGCAGGAGCTGCTGGACTTCGGCCTGGAAGGGGAGCTCCTGGGCTTTCTCGGGGGGCGAGCTAGGATCGGTCATGGCGCGCGTGATAACGCAGGATCCGGTCGATGCAAGGGGCAACGGCCGCTTGTCACACTCCAGGCTCGCCGATCGATGGACAAGCATGCGTCTCCCCGTGGTCCCGATGGTCGCTGCCGTGGTGATCGCCACAGCGGTGGTCTCCGCACCCGCCCTCCCAGCCCCGGCCCCGGGGGACACTCCGTGGTCCGCGGCAGACCCGCGGCTGGCCGCGGAAGCCCGAGCGGGCTCCCCGATCGTGACCTTCCTGCACGTGCCCCTGTGCTCCAATCGCATGATCGACTGCGGCTCCGAGATCGCGGGCCGCGCCGGGGACCCCTCGAAGAACATCTACTGGGGAGCGATCTTCGGCGCGCGCCGGTTCTTCGAGCGCCGGACCTCCCCCTGGATTCGGGTCGAGGAGCGGCCTTGGGACGGCAGAACCGAGCGGGTGGTGTATCGGTTGCAGACCGGCGGGAAGGCCTGGGGGGTCGATCGCGAGGTGGAGACCCTGGTGGTGTTGCAGGCGACTCACGGCGACGCGATCGACAGCGTGGTGGACGACTTCTGGAAGACGGCGACGCAGGGCGGAACGGTGACTTTCAGCGATGGGGGAAGGGAGCGCAGCGCGCGCATTTCCGCGGTGGGCTATGCAGGGCACAATCGCCTGATGGACGGCAAGCGCCTGCCCGCGGTCGGGGCCGGAGGCGCGCCCATTCCCTCGTTCGTGGTGGCGTGCAAGTCCGAGCCCTGGTTCGGTCCGTCGCTGCGGCAGGCGGGGTCGGTGCCTTTGCTCACCACGCGGGAGCTGATGGCGCCGGAAGGATACGTGCTCGACGCGGTGGCACGAAGCATGGCAGCGAACGGATCGGCGCGTGCGATTCGCAGGGCAGCGATCGATGCCTATCGGAGCTGGCAGCGGATCGAGGAGCGCCAGGCTGCGTGGGTGTTTGCGCCGTGACGCATCTGCGACGTGGTCAATACGCCGTCACATACACCCTCACGTGCACGTGGTCGTTGTGCTTCGGCCAGTGGGTCAACGCGTCCTTCAACAGCGGTATCACCGATGCCTTGAGCTCCCCCTGCGTCACCAGCCCCTCCGCCGCGGAGATCACCAACGGCCGCAGCTCATCGTCGAGGAATGCGTACTGCACACGCTCCGACTCGACCACTGCCGACAACAGCCGCGCCATGTGCACCGCCCCGAAGTTCTTCACCGTCCCGGGTACGCAGTTCTTCTCCGCGTCCCACGTGCACACCGGCGACCACGTCGGCTGCCCCGACGCCGTGTAGATCGAGTAGTCGACGTCCTTGCCGCCGTCGTGCGACGCGTGCCCCCCTGGCGCCGTCCCGTCCCAGTTCGACAGGTCGTGGATCGAGAATGGCTGCTGCTTCGCCGCCGCTACCGCACGCCCCGCGTAGCGCGTGAACATCAACAGATCCCGACGCCCGAACTGCTCCCGATACGTCGCCCCGCTCAGATCGTATCCCTCCCGCGTCGTCTCAATCGGAAGCGGGAACTGCAGCAATCGCTCACAGTCGCTGTTGCAGTGAATCCCCTCCTCGAACGGCGTGCGCTTCGCCTCCAGCGTTCCCGTCGACGTCGCTCCGTACAGCCGCACCCAGAAGGTTCGATCCCCCTCCGAGTCGAGCGTCGCCAGCACCCGCAGACCGGTCCCGGAATCGGTCTTCGCCATCGTCACTGCGGCCGTGCCATTCCAACGCAGCACCTCCATCACCACGTCCGCCCCCGTGGGCGTGAAGTCGTAACGGAAGCCGATGTGCTCCCCCTTCTTCGCGTCCACTCGGTACGCCGTGCCCTGCGCCGTCGAGGTCGACACCGACACCTGTCCGCCCCCCAACGTCTGCTCCCCGCTCACGGCCCCGGGCGGCGCAGTCCCTTCTCCCGGCTGCGACGGCGGACACACGCTCTCGGTCTCCAGGTGATAGGTCGCAGTCGTCGGCAGCATCTCCGCGAATCCGCTCCCGATCGCTCCCCAGCTCGTCACGAACAACGTCCCGTCCCAGGTCGTCGCTGACTCCACCTTGAAGTGCGCCGTCCCTCCCGTCTTGCCGTCTACCACCGTGGTCACGGTCATCCCCGGCTCCACCAGCCCCGTGTCGCCGTCGTACACCACCGTCCCGTCCTGCTTCGCCAACACCAGCGCCGGCTGCCACGTGCCCCCCGTGTTGGTCAGCGACAGGTTCATCTCGCTGCCGCCATGCACCCGCGTCGCATAGGCGTGGACGTTGTACTTCCCCGAGCTGAAGTCCTCGTCGTTCGTCGCAAACGAGCACGCGTTGGGCCACAGCTCCGTCTGCCAGCACTTGCCCGCTGCACACGGCGCAATCGGGTCCGGCACCGGCGGCGGACCCGCGTCCGCGTCGGGCACTGACCCGTCCTGCGGCGGCCCCGCATCCGCGACGCCTCCCCCGCTCCCTCCTCCCGCTGCCCCGCCTCCCGAGCCCCCGGCTCCGGTGTCCTGCCCCGCCGACGCGTCCCCCGACGTCGCGGCGTCGGGCGAGGTGGTGGAGGTATCGCCCGGATTCCAGTCGGTCGCGGCGTCGTCACCGCACCCTGAACCCCCGACGATTGCCGATGTCGAACACAGGATCATCCAAGCAAGGGGACGCGAGGTCATGCCTCATGGTACCAGCAGAAACGACGTGGCGAAACCGTTGGAGGAACGGAGCGGTGACTGCCACGCGATGGAGCCTGCTTGACTACACGAGCCTCCGCGCGGGGCAGGGGCCCACAGCGGGCACCGTCACGCGGTTCACGGCAGCTCCCGGGTTCGGCGCGTTGACGCGGCCTGCGCCCCCGGAGTACACCTCCGTCACGAGGTGCCGCCATGGGACGTCCCGCATTCCGCAAGATCTTCCGCCGTTGCTGGGGCCCGGGCTGGAGCGCGGCTGCCGCGGCGCTCGCCCTCGCGGCCGCGTCCTGTGGCGACGACTCCGATTCCACACCGGAACAGACTCCCCCCCCGGACGCCTCGTCGGAGCAGGATGCGGCTCCGGATGACGACGCGGAGGCAGGGATTTCGGACGTCACGGATGCGTCGGAATCCGAAGCAGCCGTTCCCACGAAGGCAACGTTCCAGGTCGATCAGTCCTTGGATATCGCGACCGTCGCCACGGGGCACCTCGCCTTTCCCGACATGACCCGGCTTCCCGACGGGCGCATCCTGCTCGTGTATCGGCAAGGGGCGAAGCACGTGGACAGCTCCGGGCGGATCATGAAGCAGTATGGGACGTCGGACGCGTTGACGTGGACCGCGCCGGAGGTGCTGCACGACGAGGAGGGGATCGACGACCGGGATCCTTCGGTGGTGGCGTTGGCGAATGGCGACGTCTGGGTCAACTACTTCCAATACAAGACGTACGCGCTGACGGACGGGACCATGTCGGCGCATCACATCTTTGCGGCGAAGTCGACGGATCAGGGGAAGACCTTCGGCGCGTTCGTACAGGTCAATCCGGGGAGCATGGCGCCGTCGAATCCCAAGCTCAACGCGGAGGGGAGGTGGGTGGACGACACCGACACCGAGCTGCTCGTGCAGGCCTCTTCGAGCGCCCTTCTGGAGCTCGGAGGCGAGCTGGTGGTGCCGTCGTACGGGGGATACCCCCTGAACCTGAAGGATCTGGCCCATTGCCCGAAGTCGTGGATCACGTTGTACAAGAGTGTGGACGGGCAGAGCTGGGCAGAGGAGCCGGTGGCATTCGGCGCGACGACGACCTGGCTTCAGGAGCCGGCGTTGCTGCGGCTCGCGAGCGGGCGGGTGCTGATGCACGTGCGCACGGCGACGGGCTCGAGCCCGAGCAATCCTGGGAAGATGAAGCAGGCGGTCTCGACGGACGACGGGGCGACGTGGTCGGCGCTGGAGGACTTCCCGTTCGTGGGGCACGCGCCGGAGCTTGCGCAGATGAAGAGCGGGCTGCTGTTGACGGCGTATCGGGAGCTGAACGACGCCTACACGCAGGAGTGGGTGTCGTTCTCGTGGTCGCTCGACGACGGGGAAACGTGGAGCGAGCCGGTGCGCGTGCAGGACTGCGGGGCATCGGAGTGCGGCTATCCGGCGATCCTCGAGCTGGAGGGGCAGCGGTTCGCGCTCGCGTACTACGCGCCGGGCGGAAAGGCGATCAAGGCCGCGCTCTACCAGTACTCGCTGGAGTAGAATCGAAACGCGGGCAGCTCAGGGGCGCGCCTCCGGCCAGAGATAGCGAAGCACGCGCCCCGATGCCTCGTCGCCCTTGCTCCGCAGGCGGTGGCGCAGCACCACCGACGTGAGCGAGTGAGGCCCCTGGTCGTAGGGCGCCGTCTCCACCGCGCTGCCGAGCCCGGAGGCCGTGGCATTGCGCTCGAGACGCGGAAGCAGACCGTCGATGTCCTCCTCGGACAAGAACGTCAGCCCCGCACGGAGGGAGGCGCGAATCCTGGACAGCTCCTCTTCGCCGAGAGACGCGAGAGCGCCTCGCGCCGCCGATTCGCTCCCGCCCATCGCGATGGCCATCGCTGCCTCGAGGGTCCCTTTTGCGTTGGAGCGCACGCGTGAAGCTTCCGGATCGGTGAGCCCGGCGCGCCCGAGGGCGAAGGCGAGATGGGTCCGCACCGCCTCGGGCACGGCCGGGGACATGAGCTCGATCAGGACGGGCTTTGCCGCAGGAAAGGCGCGTCGCGACAGCGCACGAGCGAAGCAGGTCGCGGTGAAGTGATCGCGCGCAGAGCGGGATGACGCTGCCTTCTTCACCCGCGCCGCGAGGGACGGCGCCTGGTCCTGACGCATCACCCAGGGAATTGCCGTGCAAGCCTCCATCCGGGCGTCGTCATTGTTCTTCGCTTCCTCGGCGTGGCGGACCAGCAGCGGATAGCCGCGCGGGTCGCCCCATTCGGCCATTCCGTCGGAGGCGCCGACACTCACGGCGCGCAGCGCCATGCCGACCATCGCGCGCCCGCCGGACATCAACGCAGAGAGGCTGATGTCGATATCCCCGGCCTCCGTCTTGCGCCGATCGAGCTGCGCAGCGAGCTGGGTCCAGGAAGGCTCGTCGCGCATGGCTCCGAGGTAGCGGAGCGCGGGCTGCGCCACCGCCCACTCCGACGGAAAGGGGGGCTGCTGTCCAGCTTGCGGCAGGGGCAGGAGCGGGAAGGCCCAGGCACGCAACCGGGGCAGCGCCCGCGGCGATTGCACCGCAGCGAGCAGTCGCATCCCATTGGCGTGCGGGGCCGGCGTCTCGACAGACCAGGCCGCCGCCGCGCGCTCGCACTGCGATCGAATCGCGTCTCGCTGCTGCGGGTGAATGGTGACCAGATCCGCGAGCAGCCGGGCCGCCACGATGCGCTCCCGATCGTCGCGCGCGAGGGCCTGCTCCTCGGGGTCGGCGGACTTGCCATAGAGACTGACCGGGTCGTGAAGCAGCCGGTCGGCGAGGAAAGGGACGGCGCGCAGGTCACCGATTTCGGCGAGGGAGAAGGCGGCTTCCGCAGCCCAGTGAGGGGCGGGGCGCGA
>JAKLDZ010000322.1 GCA_022703255.1 Myxococcota bacterium
TCGTTGGGATCCCGGGGCATCGTGTTCCTCGTCTGTAGCCGGGTGCCCGGCGAAGTCAACGACCGACCCCTCAGCCGACCGATCGACGGCACGTGCCCCGCGGTCGATCGAACTTTCCCCTTCTCGCGTTGCGCTCTACGGTGACCGCCGTGCCTGGCCGGAAGAAGTACCCGCTGGAGTCGCTCGTGCGTCATCGTGACGACAGGGTGCAGAGCGGCTCCCGCGCGCTGGGGGAGCGGACGCGTGAAGCCCAGGCGGCGACGGAGCGCCGGGAGACGGCGGAACGAGAGCGATCGCGGCACGAAGAGGCCGTGCAGCGGACCGAGGGAGACGAGGCACGACGTCTCGATCGCGGCGATGCGAGGGCATCGGATCTGCAACAGATGACTGCCTGGGGCGTTGCGCAGGAGCGGATCGCCCAGGCGCTCGACGAGCACCTCGGTGCGGCTGCCGACACGGAGGAGCAGGCTCGGGTGGAGCAGTCCCGAGCCCGGACCGCGCTCGCAGAAGCGCGCGCCGCCGCCGACGTGATCCACCGTCACCGCGAGGCCTTCGTCCGGAGCGCGGACAAGGCGGAGCAAGACGCCGCGGAAGAGGAATCGGCCGACGTTCACGCAGGACGTCGCAGCGGGAGCAAGAGATGAGAGGTTTCGGTGTCCGGGGGTTCGGGATCATGGCGGCCATGCTCGCGGCGTGGGCCTGGGGCTGCGGATGCGGGGCGAATCCCTCGCCCGGTGCGGGCTCCCCGTCCCCCACGGATCCGCGACGACCGCTCGCCGCATCGGTGACGACCAGCGAAGCAGGAGTGCCGCTCGCTTCCACGCTTGCCTCGGACGACGGCGATCCCGCCCGGATGCAGCCGGTGCTCGAGGACGCGCGTCTCGGGGCGATCGCGAAGGCGGCGGCGGGCGGGGATCCCCGCGGAGCCGCGCAGGCGATGCAGGCGGCCATCGATCAGCACCATCCTGCGGGTCAGCAGCTCGGGCGTTGGCGCTACGTGCAGGGGGAGCTGCTGGTCAAGGCCGGAGATGCGACGGGTGCGGCGCAGGCGTTCGACGCGTGCGCTGCGACAGGTTGGGTCGCATCCGCCCACGCGAAGCTCGCAGCGGCGCGGGCGTGGGCGTCCGCCGGAAAACACGCCGAGGCGATCGAGCGAGCGGGCAGCGTGCCTGCCGACCTGCCGATCCACGCTTCGGCGCGCCTGGTGCACGCCGACTCCCTCGATGCGACGGGCGACACCGCCGGCGCGGTCGCGCTCTGGAAGGCGCACCTCGCCTCCAAGAAGCGCGCCCCGCGATGGGCCGAGCTGTCCGTGCGCGTCGCCGAGTTCCTCCTGCGCGGCTCGCCCTCCGCCGCACAGGTGCGCGAAGCCTACGACCTGGTGCGGGCGGTCACGATCGACGCCCCCGCGAGCGGCTCGGCCGCGAACGCCCGGGAGCTGCTGGCGCGTGCGATCGCGGCTTCGCCGGCGGAGCATCGCGCGGAGCTCGAGAAGCTCTCCATCGAGGAGCGTCTTGCGCAAGCCCAGGCCCTCGGCGACAGCGGGCGCCGCGAGGAGGCAGCGAAGACCTGCGCGCGGCTCGTCGAGGAGCTCGCGAAGCAGCCCAAGCCCGGCAAGGCGCTCTGCGACGCGGCGGTGTGCTCTGCGCAGGCCTGGACGAAGGCGAACAAGAGGCCGCTCGCGGCCGACGCATGGAGCGAGGCGGTGCAACGGTGCGAGCCGCACAAGGACCAGCTGCTCGTGGCGTTGTTCCAAGGGGCCAAGGCGCACGCGAGCGCGGGGCGGGCGCCCGACGCATCGAGGCTGTATGGCCGGGTGGAGGCCGAGTTCCACGGGCACAGCTACGCGGACGACGCGCGTCTGCGCGGGGCGCGCGTGGCCTTGATGATGAAAGACGAGGGTCGGTTCGCGCAGATGTTGGGGAAGATCGGCGACGACTACCCCGAGGGGGACATGCTCGAGGACGGCATGTTCGAGCTGGCCCTGCACCAGATCGACAAGGGGGAGCACAAGGCTGCGCTCGCGACCCTCGAGCGCAGCATCTCGCTGCGCCCGATGGAGAAGCCCTATTGGGTCGCCGGGCGAGCGCGCTACTTCGCGGCGCGCGTCCAGGGCTGGTTGGGACGCAAGGACGACGAAGCGCGCGGTCTGCGCGAGGTGATCACGCAGCACCCGTTCTCCTACTACATGATGCTCGCCTGGTCCCGTCTGGCAGCTTCGGACCCGAAGGCCGCGCACGAAGCGCTCACGACCGCGCTGGGCCACGACGATCCGACGCCCTTCATCGCTCCGCCGGGACCGGAGCTGCAGCGCCCCGCGTTTCATCGCGCCCTCGAGCTGCTGCGCGTCGGCGAGCACACCCTGGCCCGCGAGGAGATCCTCTCGCTGGGCTTGTCCTCGGAGGCGAATGGACCCGCGCTCTGGACCATCGCGTCGCTCTATGCCCGCGCCGGCGCCTCGGACCTCGCATTCAAGGTCGCACGCAGCCGCACCGGCGAGTGGAGCGGAAGGTTCCCGTCCGGCAAGTGGCGCACGCCCTGGGAGCTCGCCTACCCCCGCGCCTTCCAGTCCATCATGGACCGCGAGACCGCCAGGTCCGGCATCCCCACTGCCCTCGGCTACGGGATCATGCGCGAAGAGTCGCTGTTCGAGGCCGATGCCGTGTCCGGAGCGCCTGCCTACGGGCTGATGCAGCTCATCGTGCCGACGGGCAAGGCGATGGGCGCGCCGCTGGGCATCCAGGTCGACGGCGAAGCGCTCAAGCGCCCGGAGGTGAACATCCCGCTCGGGTGCAGGTACCTGGGTCAACTTCGCGCCGGATACCCGGCCGCGCCCGTGCTCGCGATCCCCTCGTACAACGCAGGTCCGGGCGCCACCAAGAGGTGGCTCGACGGCAAGGGGGCAGTGGACTTCGATGTGTGGACCGAGCAGATACCGTACGACGAGACGCGCAACTACACCAAGCGCGTGATCTCGACGATGTCGATCTACTCATGGCTCTACGAACGGGAGGCGTTCGAGAAGAACGCGCGACTGCCGCTGCAGGTCCGCCTGTGACGCGCCTCAGGCCCGAATCCACAACCACAACCACGCCGCGCCCAGCGTCGCCAGCGTGACCGGGATCCCGCTGCGCGCGTGCTGGCGCCACCCGATGCGCACGCCGAGCTGCGATGCCTGATCCACCACGATCAGGTTCGCGATGCTGCCCACCAGGAACAGGTTCCCCGCCAGCGTGCTCGCCAACGCGAGAATCGCTCCCCCCGTCGGATGGTACCCCGCGCTCGGCAGCAACAGCATCACCGCAGGCACGTTCGAAACCATGTTCGACAGCACCACCGTCGCAACGAACAACCATCCAGGACGGCGTACGTCGATCCCACGATCCGCCAGCGCGTGCACCGACCCCTCCAGCGCCCCCGTCGCCTGCAGCGCGTGGTTGACCACGAACAGCCCGGCGAAGAGCACCAGCAGCTGCCAGTCCACCTGGCCGAGCATCTTGCGCGTGGCCATGCGACGGCTCATGAGCAGCACGCCGGCGCAGGTCAGCGCGACGACCTCGCGCGGCCACGGAGCGAAGAGGAACGCCGCGACCAGCAGGGTCGCCACCAGGAGCCCCTTGCCGCTCTGCCACGGGTTGAACGTCGGCGCGTCCAGCTCCGGAATCACCAGCTCGCCTTGCCAGTCGCCGCGGTACTGCCAGGCGATGATCGCCCAGGCGAGGACCACGCCCACGACGGAGGGAACGCCCGCGTCGACGAGGTAGCTCCCGAATCCCAGCCGGAGCACCTGCCCCACGAGCATGTTCTGCGGATTGCCGATCAGCGTCGCGGCCGAGCCGATGTTCGACGCGCACGCCAGGCCGATCAGGTGTGGGACGGGGTTGAGCCGCTTGCGGGCGCAGGCCTCGACGATGACCGGAGCGACAGCAAGGCAGACGATGTCGTTGGCGAGGACGGCGGAGAGGATCGCCTCGACGGCCATGAGCACCGCGAGCAGCGCGGCGGGGCTCCAACGCGCGGCGGCGATCCGGCGCGTCACCTGCGTGTAGAACCCCCCGAGCCGGAGCTGTGCGGAGATGACCATCAGGCCGAACAGCAGGGCCATCGTCGGGACGTCGATCGAGCGCGCGGCCTGATCCGGCGCGACCTTGCGTGTCGCAACGAGCACGATCGCACCGAGCAACGCCACGCCCGTGCGGTCCAGCGCCAGAGGCGGGATGCGCCCCAGGATCATTCCGAAGTAGACGACCGCAAAGACGACGACAACGATGGGATCCACGGGCAACCTCGTCGGCGCGGCGGCGTGTTGGCTGGCGCGGCGGCGCCCCTCCTTCTACGGAACGGCGAGGCGGTTGTCCACGCGCACCGCGGGACGACGCCGCGATCGCTGTGATACCATCCCGCTTCACCCGCCAGGTGCGGACGAGAGGGAACGACCATGCAAGTGCGTCAGCTCGAAAGAGGTGGTTTCGTTGCGTTGCTCGCGTGCGCCGTCGCGGCCTTCGCCTGCGGCGGCAGCAAGCCTCCGGCCAAAACCGTCGAGGACAAGACCGTCACCGAGGACAAGTCCGTCGAACCCGCTCCCACCGACGAGGCGAAGCCCGAATCGGACGCGGTCTCCGAGGCACCAGACGCGAACAAGTCCGACGAACCCGCGTGCCCCCACGACACCTCGCAGGTCGTCGAGTCCAAGATCGGCAAGATCAGCGTGAGCACCGGCTGCGTCTCGCCCAAGGCCGCCGAGAGCGTGCTAGCCCAGTACTACAAGGACCTGCACGGCTGCTTCAGCCAGGAGCTGCGCCGCGATCGCAAGGCCAAGGGAGGCCTGAGCATCCGCATCAACATCGGCCAGAAGGGCACCTACTCGGTGCGCGTGATCAAGTCCGACGCCTCCTCCGACGAGTACGTCAAGTGCCTCATCGGCGTGCTCGAACCCCTCCCCTACCCCAAACCCGACTTCGGCGGGGCGACCCTCGAGTTCACGACCAACCTGCAGTAGCTCCCAGGGCTTCGGTCGCGTCGCTCATCCCCGCGCCGCGCTACGGATACAGCACCGTCACCGGCGGAGCGTCCGCGAACACCACCGGCGCGATGCGCACGTGCCGATCCGCTCCGTCGTTGGGACTCCCCTTCGCGTGGTAGAACATCAGCGTGCCGCCGCTCCCGTCGTCCACGAAGCTGTGGTGCCCCGGCCCCCAGATCCCCAGCCCGTCGTTCGACGCGAAAAACGGATTGCCGACGTCCTTGGTGAACGGCCCCATGGGGTCATCGGACACCGCGGCGCCCAGCGCGTAGGCCGTCGTGGCAAACGCGTTCCCCGAGTACGTCAGGATGAAACGCCCGTTGCGCTCCACCACGAACGGCCCCTCCATGATCGCCGACTCCCACGCGAAGTTCGGCCCGCCGATCACCGTGGGCGTGGCCGCCCCCAGCTCGGTCATGCTCGTCATCGGCCAGACCGCAATCACGCTCATCGGCACGTACATCGTCGCGTAGAGGAATCGCTTCCCCTGCGACGTGCGCAGCACGAACGCGTCGATCGAGAACTCCTGGTAGTTGAGCAGATCGGTGCTGCTGCTTCCGACCTGGACTCCGTCTCCCACGCCGCCGTGCCCGTCGCCGAGCAACGGATGATCGAGCTCCTCCACGAACGGCCCGAGGGGAGTGGCGCTGCGGGCAACGCCGACGCGGGCGCCGGCCGTGTAGTACATGTAGAATGCGCCGTCGTCGCCCTTGTGCACGCTCGGCGCCCATGCGCCGAAGTCACCCGTGTTGGTGACGTCGTTCCACGTCCCCACCGTCGGCTGCCACGCCACGCCGCGATAGGTCCACTCCACCAGATCCGTGCTGGTCCAGACGTCCAGATCCTTCTGCGAGCTGGTCGGGTACAGGTACCAGGTCCCGTCCACCAGAATGCAGTGCGGGTCCGCGGTGTCACTGCCCGAGTTGGGAAGCACGAGCGGCGTGTGCCACGCTGGCTTCGGCGCTCCGCCTTCCGCGTCGCCCGAGTCGGATACCGGCGGCTTCCCTCCCTCCGCGTCCGCGTCGGGCACCGAAACGTTCCCTTCGTCCCCCGACGCGTCGGCGGGCGGCGCGCCCGTGTCGGGCTTTGGTTGCGACGCCTCCGGTGCAGCCGCGTCGGCGGGATCGGAAGGAGAAACCCCTTCGTCATCGGCACCGCAGCCCGCTCCCATGAACATCGTCATGGCAACCGAGCAGGCAAGCAGCGCGCGGGAAGGAGGGAGCATGAGGGCGGAGCGGAGGGACATCGGGATTCCTACGAAGAGAGGTCGTCGCTGCGAGCAGCGGCGCGGGCGGCAGGCAGATCGCGAACGGTATCCGGTGCTTCCGAGACGGGGGCTGGAGCGTCGGAGGTCGCGACGGGCGGAGGGTTCAGGGCGGCCAGTCCGCGGAGCACCTGGTAGACGATGATGGCGCCGAAGGAGCCGAGGGCGATACCGTTGAACTCGTAGTCGCCGAGGCGGATCGTGTAGTTCGCAGCGCCGACGATGAGCGCGATGGACGCGGTCATCAGGTTGACGGGGTTGCGGAAGTCGACCTTGGCCTCGACCCAGATGCGCGCTCCGAGGATCGCGATCATGCCGTAGAGCACCGTTGTCGCGCCCCCGAGCACGCCGGCGGGGATCGTGTTGATGAGCGCTCCGAACTTCGGGCACAACCCCAGCACGATCGCCGTCACCGCCGCCACCGCGTAGGCCGCCGTCGAGTACACCCGCGTCGCCGCCATCACCCCGATGTTCTCCGCGTACGTCGTCGTGCCCGAACCGCCGAAGCTCCCGGCGATCATCGTCGCAAGACCGTCGCCCATGTACGCCCGCCCCAGGTACCGATCGAGGTTGCGGCCCGTCATCGCCGACACGGCCTTCACATGGCCCGTGTTCTCCGCGATGAGCACCACGACCACGGGGGCGACCAGCAGCGCCGCCCGGAGGTCGAAGCGGG
>JAKLDZ010000323.1 GCA_022703255.1 Myxococcota bacterium
CACCCGAGGCATCGTCCTCGCCGGGAACCTCCCACCCCCCTGCCGCTGCGCGTCCTCCGAGCGCATCGTCTGGGTGTTGCGCTTCGCCAGCACCGAGCGCGCCATCGACGAAGCCCTGACCATCGGCATCGACCTCGACACGCTCGTCGGATGACCTTCGCCTCGTCCCGGCCTCCCCTCTCGCATGCCCCTTGCCTTCAATCGTGCCACGGCGTCCAATCACCGACGTGTACCGCCTCGCTGCGTCCCTCCTGTGCGCTGTCTTGCTGCTCATCGCCCTGCCCGCGCGAGCCCAGTCGGTCCAGCTCGAAAACGCCGACTCCCAGGTCTTCGTGCAGGCCAACGGCGCCGTCGATGTCATCTACACCCTCGACATCGTCGACCCGACCGGGCGCTCCGAAATCAAGAAGATCGGCCAGTTCTACGAGCCCGTCGCCTTCAACCGCGCGCTGATCAAGCGCGACGGGCGCGAGCAGCCCGTGACCCTCGCACCCCTGGGCGACGGCTTCTACCGCGCCGTCTTCTCTTCTCCGATGCCCGCCGGGAAGTACGCCCTCGAGCTGCACTTCCGCTCCGACAAGCGCTTCGCCGAGCCGACCTCACGCGACGGCAAAGACCTGCTCGCCGTCTGGTTCAACCCCGTCCGCTGGTCGATGGCGGTCGGCCGCTCCGTCGTCAAGCTCGTCCTGCCCGTCGATCTCCCCGCCTCGGTCAAGAAGCACGAGGACATCCTCCCCGCAATGGTCGATGACCTGGGCGTTCTCACGGACTCACAGATCCTCGGCGACCAATCCAAGTGGGCCTTCGTCTACACCGACTACCAGGACGAGCGCCGGCTCACCCTCTACGCCGAACGTGTCGCGCTCCCTTCGCAGGACACCCACATGGTCCGGATCTACCTGCCGCGATCCGCCATGCCATCGCTCGCCACCTCGTCCGTCACGCGTCCCCTGCCGACCGTGAATCACACGCAGACCCCGTCCTTCCCTCCTCGTCGTCCCCTGTCGAACCTGCGCCGAAAGCGCCGCTCACCCTCGTCGACGTCGTGGCGCGCGTAGGCCTCTACGGCTTCTTCGCGTTCCTGCTGAACAGCCTCATCCTGCTGCTCGACCTGCTGGTGTTCGGCATGCCGCTCAAGATCGCAGACACGATCGCGAAGACCAGTCTGTTCGACGAGGTGTTCGCACGCGGCGAGAAGATCCGCCTGGTCCATCCCACCAAGGGCTGGCTCTTCGGCTGGACCGGTGTGCTCGTCCCCCTGCGCGTGCTCTGGATTCTCCTCGGAGGTCTCTTCGCCGGCATCGTCGCAGTGCTTCGCCTGCACCCCGCGCTCGCCCTGTACCTGCGCAAGAAAGCCCCTCCGCGATACGAGGCGCCGGAGATCACCGTCGCGACCTTCCGCAAGGACGGCTTCGTCCCCCAGCTCGACGCCGAAGAGGCCGCCGTCCTGCTCGACCGCCCCATCAAGGCGATCAACCTGCTCGTGATGGGGATGCAGTCCAAGGGCATCCTCCGCATCCTGAGCCGCAATCCCTTGCAGGTCGTCGTGGCGGACAAGTCGCTCGCAACCACCGAGCCCGAGCTCGCCTTGCTCGAAGCGCTGTCGTCCCGAGGTACCCTCACCCGCGACGGCATGCGATCCGTCCTCTCCGCGATCCACGCATCCATGCAGCCCAAGATCTGGCGCGCCGACACCGAGGCGACCGCGAAGGCCTTGCGCGACGACGCCCAGGCGCGGTGGGACTGGCTCCGCTCGCAGCCCCAAGACCGCCGCGCGGACTTCTTCAACCAGTCCTATGCCTCGCTGTACCTGCACGACTCGTTCTTCCACAACCTGAGCAGCAGCTTCGAACCCATCCCGGCCACCGCTCCCGTCGACTCCCCCCTCACTACCCTCGGCGCCGCCCGCGAGGTCCCCACCGAAACCGGCGCGATCGAACGCGTCCAGGACTTCGCCGAGGGCGTCGTCGAGTCGATCGAGGGAAGCGCTCGCTCCGCGGTCGATCGCGTGGAGCAGCTCTTCAACTTCGACGGGGACGCCGCGGGGCACGCCCAGGGCGGGGTCGCCGGTGCGGCCGCGAGCGCGGCGTCCGCGTTCCAGTCCCTCGCCGTGGGGTACGACGCGTGCCACTCCGCGTGCCACTCGGCGTGTCACTCGGCTTGCCACTCCGCGTGCCACTCGGCGTGTCACTCAGCCTGCCACGACGCGTGCGCGTGCCACTCGGCCTGCCACGACGCCTGCGTCTCCTCTTGCGCGGGGGACTTCTGATGAACGAGCCCGTCCAGGATCCCTGCGAGCGCATCGACTCCATCGTGGCCGCCACCCGCGCCGCCGTCCACGTGCGGCGCGTGGACAACCTGCTCATGATCCGGCCCGAGAAGACCCTCGGCGTCAACGCGACCGCCATCGACATTCTCGAGGCGCTCTACGCCCGCGGAGCGCCCCCGGCGCGCGAGGCCCTCGTGCCGCTCGCCAGGCGCTACGAGGTCCCGATCGATCGGATCACGAACGATGCACGCAACCTGGTCGAGGCGATCCGGGCCATGATGCGCGACGACTTCCGCCCCCGCGAAGGCGTGCGCCGCGCGTCGTTCGATCGCGGCCGGATCAAGTTCCCCGTCCTCGCCGAAATCGCCCTCACCTGGGCCTGCCAGAACCGCTGCGCCTTCTGCTACGCCGCCAGCCCCATCCGCCGCGACGAGTCCGACGTCATGACCACCGACCAGGTGCGCACCGTCATGGACCGCGTCGCCCACGAGGCCCACGTCCCCTCCCTCAGCTTCACAGGGGGCGAAGCCACGCTCCGACGCGATCTGCCCGAGCTCGTCCGCCACGGAGCAGACCTCGGGCTGCGCGTGAACCTCATCTCCAACGGCCTGCGCGCCGCGAGCCGCGACTACGCCGCGACCCTCGTCGATGCTGGCCTCGCTTCCGCCCAGATTTCCATCGAGGCCCACGAGCCCGAGCTGCACGACCGCCTGGTCGGACGCCCCGGCGCCTTCGTCGACACCATCGCCGGCATCCGCAACCTGCGCGCCCTCGGGATCCACGTCCACACCAACACCACCCTGTCCCACGGCAACCTCGCCCACGCGCGCGACATCGTCCGCTTCGTCGCCCGCGACCTCGGCTTGCCCACCATGTCCATGAACATGCTGATCCGCACCGGCATGGGACTCGCCCCGGACATGCGCCCCGTCACCTACGCCGAGATCGCTGAGGCCCTCCCCGCGCTGCTCCAGGAAGCCCGCGACCAGAAGCTCAAGCTCGTCTGGTACTCCCCCGTGCCCTACTGCATCGTCAACCCCGTGCTCCTCGGCCAGGGCGCCAAGTCCTGCGCCTGCGTCAGCGGGATCCTCTCCATCGACCCCGTCGGTCGCGTGCTCCCTTGCTCCTCCTTCCAGCAAGGCATCGGCTCGCTGCTGCACCAGCACTACGACGAGATCTACGAGTCTCGCGCCGCACGGTACTGGCGCGATCGCGAGTACCTGCCGGATCCATGCCGCGCGTGCGAAGACGCCGACCTGTGCGGAGGCGCCTGCCCGCTGTACTGGGATGCGGCGGGAAGCTTCGCGGAGATCCCACGCGCGGGCTCCTCGGATGCCGACGCCCACCGCGCCTGGACCGCCCGGCGCCGCGACGGCGCAAGCTGGGGCGTCCCCGGTCCGCGCTCGCTGCCCGTGCTGCAAGCCGGGGAGGGGAGGTAGTCATGGGCAACCTCCATTCGTTTTCGCGTCATCTCCACCAGCGCAAGCAGCTCGTCGAGGGCGTCGAAAAGCAACTGCTCGACCTCCAACGCCACTACGAAGCCTTCTTCCAGGAGGTCTCCTCCGTCCGAGTGCACGAGCTCGCACAGCTCGCCGCCGAAATCTCCCGTCGCGCCGGAGCGCTCCCCCTGGGGCTCGATGCCGCTCTCGCCAAGGCGCGCGCAGAGGCCGAGGCCGAGCTCGATCGCAAGCTCGCCGACATGCGCGCACGCCATGACAAGCTCTCCGCGGAGGCCACCAACACCCGCTCCGTGTCCCTGCAGCTCGAGAACGAGCTGCGCGCCCAGAACACCGATCTCGACGCCCAGGAGGAAGCCCTCAAGGCGCGCAACGAGGCCCTCCTGCGATCCATCCAGAGCTACAACGATCGCATCCGCTCGTTGAGCTCCGGCTTCGGGTTCTTCGTCAACTTCTTCGGCATGCGCGCCCTGCAGGCCGAGCGCATACGCATCGACCAGGAGCAGGCCGACGTCGCCGCGCGCATCGACGCGCTGCGCGTGCGCTGGTCCGAGCGCGATGCCGAGCACGAGCAGCAGCAGAAGAAGCTGCGCGACAAGTGGACCGAGCTGAGCACCAAGGCCTCCACGATCCAGACAGCCATCGATCACCTGGTCGACACGCGCGCCGCGCTCGCTTCCCGCGCTGCCCTCGAACGGGTGCTGCTCGAGCGGTACCCGCAGGTCGACCCCGATCAAACCCACGGCGCCGTGGCCTGCCCGCGCTGCCACACCGGCAACGCTCCCTCCCAGTCCTTCTGCCGCGTCTGCGCCCGCAGGCTCCAGGCCGACCGCCCCGATCTCGAGGGAAGCATCGTCGAGATCGCCGAGGTCAACCACCACTACAAGCGCTTTTCCGAAGGCATGCGCGGTTGCCAGGAGCTCATCGCCCTGCTCGTCGGCGTCCGCTGCGGCTTCGACGCCTTCCTCAAGAGCGTCGCATCCATGATCGATTCGGAGGAGCAGTACTCGCTGAGCAAGCTCTCGCTCGACGTCCCGCGGGAGTGCCTCGAGTTCGAGCGGCGCTTCGAAGCGCTCCCCGGGCTCGTGCAGAGCAAGGCCAACCACCCGCTGGAGTTCGCACGCTTCGCGAGCTCCGCCGTCGCCGCCCTCGACGAGCAGAACCTCAGAAGCTACTTCGAGCGCCTGGGCCAGGAGCTCTCCACCTCCGCCAAGGCGCAGTGGGGATGAGCCCGCCTCCCTCCCCGGAAGGTCTCCGATGATCGCTCTGTCCATTCTCCTGGGTCTCGCTTCCGTCGGCTCGTTCCTCCTGGGCTTGCTCTTCCTCGTCGGCTCCGCAGGCCAACCCCACCGCCTCGCCGTCGGCGCGGTCGGTCTCGCCCTCGCCGGCGTCTTCGCGGGAATCGCGCTCAAGCTCTGGAAGTCCTCGCAAATGTCGTCACCCGAACGAATCCGCCAGGACCTCCTCGCCCTCGCGTCCGGGAAGGGCGGCCAGCTCTCCGAGGCCGACGTCGTCGCCGCTTTCGGAACCCGGGCCGGCGCCGCGATGCGCGCGCTCCACGACGCCCTCGCCTCCGGTCACGCCCAGCGCATGCCCGTCGCCGGCGTCACCCGCTACGTCTTCCCCGAGCTGCAGCCCGCTCTGTGGGTCCGCCGCTGCCAGCACTGCGCCTGGGAAGCCCCCCTGTCATCTTCGGTTTCCTCCTGCGAGCGCTGCGGAGCACCTGTCGCGCTGCAACGCGTCGCGGGCGACGACTCGGTCGGGCTGGATCACGAGTGATCCGGCCCTCCCGTCCCGTGCCCATCATCGCCCCGTCCGTCCCTCCCCCGCGGATGCTATCTTCTCGCCCCCATGCTTCGTTGGCTGCGTCGCCCAGCCCAGTCCCCGCCCTTCCTCGCCGTCCCCGGCCCGTGCGACCTCGCCTGCGCCTGGTGCAACTACGAACGCACCTCCGCCGTCTCCTTCGGCTCCGCCTCCGGCCCGATCGCCCGTGAGCTGCAGACACTGTTCGCTCAAGGCCATCGCGCCGTCGGCTTCGGCATCTGCCACACCGAGCCCACCTCCTCGCCAGAGCTCGTCGAGATCGTCGAGATCGCCCGCAGAACCGGCTTCTCACGCATCGTCCTGTCCACGAGCGGCGTGCGCCTCGCCCGCGCCCACTACGTCCGCGACCTCGCCCGCGCCGGCGTCTCCGATGTCATCCTGAGCTTGCCCGGTCCCGATAGCCCCGTGTCCGATGCCCTCCTGGCTCAACAAGGCGCCGCCCGCGCCAAGCTCGACGCCGTCGCCAACTGCCTCTCCGCGGGGCTGCGCACCGACGTCGTCCTGATGTTCCTCCGCCCCGCTTTGCACGCGCTCCCCGAGACAGCCCGCATCGTCGCTCGCCTCCCTCGGTGGCGCTCCCGACGCCTGCTGCTGCTCTCCGGATGTCTGATGGATCCGGTGCCCGCCATGCCCGAGCGGCGCTACGCGATGCTGTGGCCGCGATACGGCGAGGTCGCCTGGGCCTTGCGACGCATCCGCGATCAGCTCCCTACCTTCGAGCTGCACTCCAGCGAGCTGCCGCCATGTGTCCGCTCGCGCATCCCCGGAGTCCATCCCGTGGAACCGAGGCAGTCGGCATCCTCACCCCGTTTCACCCACCCGGTTGCGTTGTGCGAGGGATGCCGCAGCGCACCCCGTTGCCGCGGTGTCTACGAGCCGTACTGGCGAACCCACGGCGCTCCCCTTCTGCCCGAATCCGGCGAAGCACACCCGGCGGCGACCGATCTGCAGTCGCTGCGCGAGGCGATCGAGCTCCGCTCCCTCGACGGCGTTTCGACGACGTCGGAAGACCCCGGATGGCAGACGCAGGCACGCGCCCGCCTCGCCCCCTTCATCAGCGGCTCGGCTTCCATCGAAGGCTACCGTCTCCGGCACGGCCATCAGGAAGGCGCCGCGCTGATCACCGCCTGGGAGGCGGACGCCGACCGCATGCAGATCGCGATCGAGCCGAGCCTGGTCGCAGCCCGTTGCTTCGTGCGAGGTGCTCGCTTCGCCTTGTCCTACCGCTCGGATACGCCTCTCGACTCGCCCGCTCGAGAGCGTCTGATGCGAGGCGTGCTCGCTGCGCTCGAGGGCTGACCCTGCCGTCGCTCTCAGGCCCGTCGCCGGCTGCGCCACGCAGCCCATATCCCGAGCATGGAGAGCAGTGCGAGCGGGCCCGTGCCCCGCGGCCTCGCGGGCGCCACTGAGCT
>JAKLDZ010000324.1 GCA_022703255.1 Myxococcota bacterium
GAAGACGTCGCCCTCTGGCACGAACGCGACATCTCCCACTCCTCGGTCGAGCGCATGATCGCCCCCGATGTCACCTCCACTCTGGCCTTCATGCTCGAGCGCGCCGCGAGCCTGATCGACGGCCTGGTGGTCCATCCCGAGGCGATGCGTACGAACCTCGAGCGTTCGGGCGGGCTGTTCTTCAGCGAGTCGGTATTGCTCGCGCTGGTCGACGCCGGCAGGCCGCGCCAGCAGGCGTACGGGATCGTGCAGCACAGCGCCATGCGCGCCATCGACGGAGAAGGGACATTCCGCGGGAACCTCGAGCGCGACCGGGAGGTGTTGGCGCTGATCGGTCTCGAGGGGATCGCGCGATGCTTCGACGAGGCACACGCGCTGCGACACGTCGATGCAGTGATCGAGCGCGCGCTGAAGGGGTGAGCGCACCCGCGTCCCCTCGCTGCTGCGACGTGATACGGTGAAGTAGTCTCCGGGAGATTTCACGCCTTGCGCAGCACGAATCGCAGCCCCTCCGCAACGCGCTACATCGCGATCCTAGCCACCGCCTCCACGGCCACGCTGTGGGGATGCACGCTCGATACGTCCGGCCTGGGCCTGCTCGACTCCTCCCCGGGAAGCGACGCCGCAGACGTTCTCGTCGTGGATGCGGCCCCTCCCCCCGATTCCTCCAAGCCCGACGCGGGCCCCGTCGATGCCTCCGATGCCGGCGTCTTCGACGCCTCCGATGCCGGCGTCTTCGATGCCTCCGATGCCGGTGTCTTCGATGCCTCCGATGCCGGCGTCTTCGACGCCTCCGATGCCGGTGTCTTCGATGCCTCCGATGCAGACGCCCTCGACGCCTCCGATGCGTCGGACACCACGGTCGTGGATGTAGCCCAAGACGCACCGCTCGGAGACGGGGTCGCAGGTGACGTCGCGGACGCCGACGAGGCCGAAGCTCCGGAGGCGGCGGCCCCGACGATCGAGAGCACGTGGGTCGCGGCGGAGTCGATGACAGTGGACCGTGTGCGCATGGGCGACGGTTCGATCGTCGCCGACGGCGTGATGGACGGGGCCTTTGTCGTGAGTCTCCACGGGGAGATCGTCGGTCTCGCGCTGATCAGCACGGATGCTTCGGGGAAGCCTGCCGGGGCGCAGCAGTGGGACACGTACGTGGGAGCCGCGGCGATCCCGACGGGAGTCGGGGCTGGCTACACCGTCGGCTCGTCGACCTGGCAGCTCGGGGTCTGGGAGGGTGCGCAAGCGCGCAACGCGAGCAACGGCTCCCTCGTCCCGTTGCCGTTGGGCGCGCATACGCTGCAGATCTACGGCGCCAGCAGCGGGTACTTCGTGCCCGGGAGGACCTTCCGCGTCGTGGCCGAGCTGGCGGGTGGAGGGGTCATCCTCGGACCGGTCGTGACCTACTGATCCGTGCCGCAGCGATCGCTCAGTCCGGCGTCGCCTGCTTGCAGTTGAAGACCACGTCGACGTCGGTGACCTTCCCCTCCTTCAGGTCCTTGCACGCCGTGCCGTAGAAGGTGACCTGATTGGTCGCCGAATCGTAATCCCACCCTTCCTTGTGGGTCGCGTCCTGCGGAACCTCCTTGGTGTTGTCGAAGAACACGAAGATCTTCGAGGGATCCGACGGAGGCTGGTCGAGGTTCATCACGCAGCTCAGGGTCTTGGTCGCGATGGTCTGCAGCGCGCTGTCGAGGCTCGCCTGGTCCTCGGCGAGATAGAACTTGGTGGTCGGGTCTGCGGTGGGCACCCCGCCCGCTTCCGCGAAGATGTTCATCTGCGCCGGATCCACCCCCGCACCGAATCCGATCACGAACGTCCCCACCCCCCGCTTCTGGAACAGGTCCGTGATGATCTGCGTCGTGCCCGTGTCGCCCCCCGCGGCGTTGCACCCCGCCTGCTTGCCGTCGGTCACCAGCAGCACGAACGAATCCCGCTCCGGATCGTCGAGCGCCGGCTCCGTCGCGGCCTGCTGCATCGCCGTGTCGATGTTCGTTACGCAGGGCCCGTCCGGGAAGTACGGGTCCGCCTTCACCAGCGACTTGGTCAGCAGATCGTTGATCGCGGACTCCTTGCCCGCACCGACCGCGATGGGGATCGCCCCCTGCGCGCACTGCGGCTCTTCGATGTCCGGAAACAGCGTGAGCCCGAACCGGATCTTGCCGTCGAAGTCGGCGGTCAGCTTGCCGAGCGCACCGACCGCGATGGTCCACTTGGTGACGCCGTTGACCAGGGAAGTCATCGAGCACGATCGGTCGATCACGATGAGGAGGTTCGGGGGGACGGCTTCGACCTTGGCTTCCTGGGCGAAGCAGCCGCCGCCGGGAACGCAGGTCTTGGTGGCGGGGTCGCACTCCATGCCTCCCTGGCAGTCGCCGTCGGCCAGACACGTGCCGGGGTCGATGCACACGTTGGTCACCGAGCAGATCTGGGGAGACTTGCACGGCGGCGTGCAGCCGATGGCGATACCCGTGTCGCCCGCGGCGTCGCTCGTCACCCACGTGTCCGCGCTGGCGTCGAGGTTCGATCCCGCGCTGCCGGCGCTGCCGGCGGTGTTCTGCGGTCCTGCCTCGTCGGACTCCGAGGAGCCGCAGGAGGATGCAAGGAGACAGGCGAGCAACAGAGGGGCGCGCGTTCGCAACATGGATGGACCTCCTGAGGCAATGCTATCAGCAGCGGCGCGCGGTGGTAGGGGCCGTGATGCGAACGAGGTCGGGGACGGGTTCACGGCCGGGGTGGTCGCCTCACTCGCCAGGCGGCCCTCGCGATGAGCGCGATCACCGTGGCGACATGCCAGGCGCGCAGCTCGCTCGGCTCGCCCTGGTAGACGGGGCGCACCGGGACCTGGGCGATGCGCAGGCCGCGGCGTGCGATCAGTCCGAGCAGGTCGTTGGGGTAGCCGAAGCGGGGCCAGAGCGAGGACAGGTCGATGCGGTCGACGGCGTCGCCGGAGATCGCGGTGTAGCCGCACTGGCTGTCGGACAGTCCCGGTGCGCGCACGGCCCAGCGCGTGAGCACGCCGAGGGTGGTGGTGCCGACGCGTCGGGTCAGGGGCATCACGCGCGCCTCGAGGTGGTGGATGCGATCGCCCTTCACGTAGTCGGCCTCGTGGCGGGCGACCGGGGTGACGACGGCCTCCAGGTCACCGGGATCCATCTGGTCGTCTCCCGCCATCACCGCGATGACCTCCGCGCCGTCCTCGCGGGCGGTGCGGTATCCGGTGGCGATGGAAGCGCCGACACCGCGATTGTTCGTATGACGAACCAGATGGACCCTCGGCTCCTCACAGGCGCGCACGATCGCGCAGGTCTCGTCGCGGCTCGCGTCGTCAACCACCACGATCCGGTCCACGAACGCAGGCATGCGCTCGATCACGCGACGGATGCGCGGGGCCTCGTCGTGCGCGGGCACGACGACCGCGATGCGGGCGCCGAGGAGCATGGTGGGGCCGTGGACGGCGGGCGGGCGCTATTCCTTTTCGGGGAGACGGCCCTTGGTGCGGGGCTCGTCGAGCTTGTCGGAGGCTTCTCCGCCGCCCATCTTGTTGGTCACCAGCTTGAGCACGCGCCCGAGCAGGTCGGGGATCTGCTCGAAGAGCTGGCCGAGCATCTGCTCGGACTCGCCGTCGATGGCCATCAGGCGGGGACGGCCGTCCTTGCCGATGGACACGACAGCGATGGGCTCGACCTGGACCCCGCCGCCGACGCCGCGGCCTCCGGAGCGGCCCTCGCCGGCCTCGGTGTGACCACCGGCGCCGACGCTGGCGACGCCGAAACCGACGCGCAGGCGGTGGATGGGGACGAGCATGGCGTCGCCCGCCTGCAGGGGTTCTCCAACCACAGTCTCGATCTTCGAGATCTGGTGCATGCCTTCGATGAGGTGATTGACGACGTCGTCGAGCTTGCTGGCCATGAGGGCCTCCGTTCAGGTCTGCGCGGGCTGGACCACGGCCGGAGCCGCGGGGAGCGCGCGCTTTCGCATGTTTCTCGCCACGAACCAGGCGATGTCGGCGACGGCCCGCAGGGGCCACACCTTCACCGCCACGTCGATGTCGCCCTGGGCCCGCAGCACGTCCTCCCACTCGGGAGTGACCGTGAACGATCCCACCGGCGACAGCAGCCCTGCCACGAAGTACAGGGCTCCGGAGAGCATCCCGGTGAACGCCACGTCGGGTGTGGCGTACGCGAGCTGCCCGCGGCAGTGCTCCAGGCGCAGGTGCCGACGCAGGCTCAGCACGAAGCTCGCCAGGAGCTTGCGGTCGAAGCGCTGGTCGATCTCGGCCCACACGCGCTTCGCCTTGTCGACGAGGCTCGCATGGCTCGCGGGCTCTTCCGGGGTCTCGGCGCCGGTGCGGCGTCGTACCCACACGCGACGGCCCGCGACATGGACCTGCACGAGGCTCGGTGCGGCATGCGCCGCCGCGAAGCTCACCGTGATCAGGAACAGCTCGAGACCTCCCGCGATCACCCACGTGTCGCCGAACTGACCTCGCCCCTTCGCCGTCAGACGCACGCGCAACGGCACCACGACTGCCAGCACGGCAGCCAGTGCCACGAGCGCAGCGACGACGATCAGGGCGATCTTCATCCGCGCGTCTCCCGCTACTTCTTGCCCGCCGGCAGCTTCTTGTCCTCGGGCTTCTTCTCCTCCTCGACAGGCAGCACCTGATCCACCGCGTGCGGAAGCACGTCCACCGCCTTCTGCAGGATCGCCTTCGCTCCCTTGCGCACCGACAGCATCTGCGCCGTCCCCTGCTTGCCCACCACCACGAACGCCCGCGGCTCCACCGCGATCCCGCCGCCGGCGCCGCCCACGTCGAACGAGCCGCCCTTCGCACGCTGCTCGCCCGCTACATCCGTCGAGCCCGTGCCGAAGCCCACCGTGATCTTGCACAGCGGCACCACGGCCGACTCGCCGAACACCATCGGCTTGCCAACCACCGACTCCGACTTGGAGACCCGGTAGAGCTGGGCCATCAAACTCGTCACAAGGTCATTGAGTTCCATCTGGACGTCTCCCCGTTGAGCTCACGGCTGCACGACCGTCCGCCGTGCCGCCCGAAGCAGACCACGTCACACCCGGAAGCGGAAGGCTGAACAAGCGAAGCGCAGCCCGGCTCCCCCGACGCCGGCCCACTCCGCCCCGCCCGCTCAGTGCACCAGGAACCAGCGCACTCCAGGCTTGATTTCCATGTGGAAGTGATCGCGGTGCGGCGCGTTGTAGTTCGGCGTCAACACGTACGTGAACACCCTCGCCGCCGATGCCTCGCACACGATCGCCCGCAGCTCCTTGGCCTTCGCGTCCGTCGGCTCCGTGACCCCCGCCCCGCACGTCTGCGCCCCGATTCGCCCCGCAAAGTGCCCCGCCACGCTCAACCACTCCCCGCTCTTCTTGCGCAACGTCGCGACGTCGATCGCAAGCCCCGCCGGATGCCGCGTCGCCTTCGCTTCCCGCGTCACCAGAGCCTGCGCGCCAGCCATCGGCACCCTCGGCGCCGCCGACGGACCCGACCGCGGTCGCATCGTCGTCGCGCGCCCACCCGATCCCGACGCCCGCGCCGTCGTGTTCCGCCCCGGCTGCGGCATGCTGATCGGCGCCAGCCCGTCCTGGTCCGGCTGCGGCAACGGCGGCAACGGCGCGGACGACGACGGCACCACGCCTGGCGGCCCTCCCCGTCGCGCCGGCTGCGGCGGCGGCGCTGGCCGGTACATCGAGTAGTGCACCACTTCGTCAATGCCGTGTCGCTCCAGAATCGCCGCGAAGTCGTCGAGCGCAAGCGCTAGCCGCGCGTCGCAGATCTCGAACGGTGTCGTGATCCGCTGCGCCTCGGGCAGCGCCGAATGGATGTGCACGCCGTGCAGCCTTCCCGTCAGCCGGATCGGCGTCTCCACTCCCCGCGCAGGCCCCTGCTGCTGAAACAGCACGCCCCGCGCTCGCAGCTCGTCGAGCGCCGCCTGCCCCCCCATGTTCGCATGCCGGTACGCCGCCGACTGCTCCACCGTCGCCGCGTCGGGCGTCTCCAGGAACGGGTCGTACGCCCGCGCGATCGCCGGCAGCGCCAACGCCCCGCACGCGGCGCCCACGCACATCCAAGCGGCCAGGCGATCCCTTTTCACCTCCTCACCCTACCGGATCGAATCCAGATGGCCAGAAATCGACACCTCGTCACCGCACCGGCTCGATCTCCTCCCACCCCCACGCTTCCACATACGCCCGGTACACACCCGGACACTGCGCCACGTACCCGCACCGCGCGCACTGCGGGCCGTGCACCCGAAACGCTCGATCGAGATCCCCCGTGCTGACCGCGTCGATCGCTTCTCCTCCCTGCGCGGACCGATCCGCCTCGTAGTGCACCCTGCGCTCCACGAATCCACGCGTCGCATCGTCGAGCCCCTCGGTCATGCACAGCGGCACGTCGACGAGGAACGTCGAGCCGCGCGCGCCGGGCATCGCGGCGATCATGCGCGCGAACGCCTCGCGGATCTCGCGGTAGCGCGGCATCAGTCCCGAGACGCCCCCTTCGGGACGCGGTGCGAGCTGCATCGCCGTGAACACCGCCTGCCCCACCCCCATCTGCTCCAACTGCTCCCGCAGCTCACACAACCGCCCCAGGTTGCGCGTCGTCAGCACCGTCGTCGTGTGCAGCTCCATCCCCCCCGACACCAGCTTCGCCACGTTCCTCAGCCCCGCGACCGTCTGCTCGAAGCTCCCCGGCGCCCGCGTCAACCCCTCGTGCAGCGCCCGATGATCCCCGTGGATCGACACGTACACCCGACGCAGCCCCGCATCGACCAGAGACGCCAGATACGGCGCGTAGGCCAGACGCCGACCATTCGTCATCAGGCTCACGCGCGCGCACCCCGACTCCCGCGCCCAGCGGACCAGCAGCCCCAGCTCCGGCCGCATCGTCGGCTCCCCCGAGGTGAAGCACACCTCCTCCACCC
>JAKLDZ010000325.1 GCA_022703255.1 Myxococcota bacterium
ACCGCATCCTTCGCCCGCGGGGGCTCTTGCTGATAGCCTCGAGGGATGGAGCGATCGATCCTTGCCTCGCTGGTGTTGGCCCCGCTGGTGGTGATCGCTTGCAGCGCGGGCTCGGAGACCGAGCGCTATCAGCCGGGCCCGACCGGCGGCACTGCCGGAAGTGCGCCGGAGGATGCGAGCGTCGTGTTCCCCGACAGCGGGGTGTCCGGTTCCGGCGGCAACATCGGGGTCGACGTCGTCGCCTCCGACGGCGTGTGGGTGGAGGCTGGGGACTGCACAGGAATCAGCGCGGCGGCCGAGCCGTACCCGCTCGACATGTACGTGATGATGGATCAGTCGGGCTCGATGGGTGCGCCGGTGGGGTTCCTGGGCAAGACGCAGTGGACGGCGGTGACGGATGCCTTCGTGGACTTCCTGCAGGGCACGCCGAGCCAGGGCCTGAGCATGGGAATCCAGTTCCTGCGCGAACGGTGGCGACTGCATGTCCGTGGACACCGGCACCGGTGGAAGCGGCGGCAGCTCGAGCATCAAGTTCTGCAACAACGACTCATGCGATCCGTCGCGCTACGCCGAGCCCGAGGTCGAGATCGCGGCGCTGCCCGGGAACAACACGTTGATCATCAACGCGATCAAGGCTCACGGGCCGTTGACGATGACGCCTTCGGCTCCGGCGCTCGACGGGGCGATGCAGCACGCGAAGCAATGGGCGGGGCAGCATCCGGATCACACGACGGTGGTGGTATTCGCCACGGACGGGATGCCGACGGTATGTGCGGGGGACGCGCTGTTCCCGATCAACGACGTGAAGAAGATCGCGGAGGACGGCGTGAAGGGTACGCCGTCGGTCAAGACGTTCGTGATCGGTGTGTTGGCGGTGGCGGCCATGGGGGCGAACAACCTGCACGCGGTGGCCGCGGCGGGCGGGACCAACAAGGCGTTCATCATCCAGGCCAACCAGGACATGACCGCGCAGTTCTCCGCCGCGCTCGAGTCCATCCGCGGGGCGGTGATGGAGTGCGAGTTCAAGATCCCGCAGACGGGCGCCGTGCTCGACTATGACAAGGTCAACGTCGTCTACCAGGCGGTCGACAGCTCGAAGCACGACGTTTAACACGTGGAGAACGCGGGCCAGTGCCACCCGACGAACGGGGGCTGGTACTACGATCAGGATCCTGCGGCCGGGGGCACTCCCGAGAAGATCCTGCTCTGTCCGCAGTCGTGCGACTTCATCCACGCGCACGGCGGGAAGATCGACATCGTGATCGGGTGCAAGACCCTCAAGCCGCCGGCGTAGGGGAGGGGAGAGGCGGATCAGTGCCGGCCGCGTTTGCGCGCCTTGGTCCCGCGCGAGCGGGTGGGGCCGACATAGGAGCGAGGATCTCGCGGCGCGGGCTTCGAAGCCGCGAGGGCCTGCTCGGCGCGTTCGAGATCGCCCGCGCGCACGCCCGCCTGACGCAGCGACTTGAGTGCGGCGTCGATGGCGTCCCGCAGCTCGGGCACCTGGGTCTCGGCCCGGGAGGTCAGCCAGTCGGCCACCTCGGCGGCGAATCGCTTGCCCACGATCGACGGGGTACGTCCCAGGACGCGGACCAGGGTGCGATAGCCCTGGGAGCGTTCGTGGGAGCGCGGGGCGTTTTCGGCGAGCTCGAACGCCTCCTCGAGGCGTGCGATGATCGGTGCGGCGCTGCGCAGGGGTTGGAGCACGGAGGGCTCGGAGAGCGCTTCGAGGACGGCTGCGGATTGGAGGTATCCGTCCATCCAGCCTTGGAGGGCTTCGATCGCCTCTTCGCCGCGCGCCTGAACGACTTCGCGCAGGGCGAGCGGGACGACGTCGCGGACGTGGGGGCGTTCGTCTTCGGCGAGAGGTTGGAGCCTGGAGAGATCGCGGGTGAGGGAGTTGCCGCGTGCGGCCTGGAGGGCGGAGCCGAGGGCGCCGACCATGGGGAGGATTTCGCGCGGGGAGTGCGGTGCGGCGGCGGAGGGGGGCATCTCGCGCAGGGATCGCAGGACTTCTGCGCCGCGGTCGGCGCGGGCGGCGAGGGCCTGGGCAGCGGCGAGGGCGAACCGCAGGTTCGGTTTCGGGCCGGGCAGCGCGGAATGGCGTTCGAGGAAAGCGTGCAGGGGCTGGGGGGAGCCGGAGCAGGCCTGGTTCACGAGGTCGGCGAGGGGGTCCCGCATTTCGTTCGGCATGGCGGCCGGAGGATAGCAGGTTTGTCGAGGTTGACCGACGCTCCGCGGAGCGTATACTCCGACCCCCTTTGAAATTGGCCCGATCACCGGGGCGAGATGCGGTTGTCGCATCGACCTCCAGACCGGGCGTCACGTGGGAGCATCCCATGACCCTGAATACCGAACAGAAGTCCAACATCGTCAGCAGCTTCAAGCGTCACGACGGCGACACCGGCTCGCCCGAGGTCCAGGTCGCGTTGATCACCAAGCGCATCGACTACCTCGCCGAGCACTTCCGCACCCACAAGAAGGACCACCACTCCCGTCGCGGCCTGCTCAAGCTCGTCAGCCAGCGCCGCGGCCTCCTGCAGTACCTCAAGAAGCTCGACATCGAGCGCTACCGCAAGCTCGTGCAGCAGCTCGAGCTCCGCAAGTAACGTTCCGCTTCCGTGCGTCGCCGCGTGGCCGGTGCATCCCGCCGGCCGCGCGACGCTGAACCTCCGCTGTCCCTGTCCGCAACCCGTCGCGACCCGATCATGAGCCACTTCGTCTTCGATTCGTGCCTGCGAGCGCTGCCACTGCGTTCGTGCGCAGGAACCGAGGAAGAAGGCGCTTCGATCGCGAGCCGCGAAGCTGCGCGCCACCGTCGCGCGCGAAGGAGACGCCTTTCATGTTCGTTCGAGAATCTGTTCGTGTCGGCAACGTAGAGCTCACCATCGAAACCGGCCGCCTCGCCAAGCAGGCCCACGGCGCCGTCCTGATGACCATGGGCGAGACCGTCGTCCTCGTCACCGCCGTGTCCTCCCCCGATGAGCGCCCCGGCATCGACTTCTTCCCCCTGACCTGCGACTACATCGAGAAGACCTTCGCCGCCGGCAAGATCCCTGGCGGCTTCTTCAAGCGCGAAGGGCGCCCGCGGGACTACGAGGTGCTGACCGCGCGGCTCATGGATCGACCGCTGCGGCCCCTGTTCCCCGACGGCTACAAGTGCGAGACGCAGCTCATCGCGACGGTGCTCTCGGCGGATCGCGCGCACCCGTCCGACGTGCTCGCGCTCACCGGCGCGTCGGCCGCGCTGCACATCAGCGACATCCCCTGGGAAGGCCCCGTCGCCGGCGTGCGCGTCGGGCGCATCGAGGGCGAGTTCGTCGCCTTCCCGACCTACGAGCAGCTCGAGAAGAGCGACATCGACATCGTCGTCGCTTGCTCCAAGGACGCCGTCGTCATGGTCGAGGGAGAGTGCAAGGAGGTCACCGAGCACGACATGGTCGAGGCGCTGATGTTCGCCCATGCGTCGGCGCAGCCTGTCCTCGAGCTCATCGAGAAGCTGCGCGCCTCGGTCGGCAAGCCCAAGCGCCCCTTCGAAGCCAAGACCATCCCGGCGAACCTCACCGCGCGCCTGCGCGAGCTCACTCTCGACGACGTCCGCAAGGCCCTGCAGATCGCGGACAAGAAGGCGCGCTACGACGCCTACAAGGCGATCAAGACCAAGGCCTTCGAGACGCTGACCGCGGAGGTAGGCGCCGAGCAGGTTGCGACCTGGGACAAGGGGCTCAAGGCGTTCTTCGAGGACGAGGTCAAGGGCCACGAGATGCGCGAGATGATCCTCTCGCAGGGCAAGCGCATCGATGGTCGCGACACCAAGACCATCCGTCCGATCACCTGTGAGGTGGGGCTGCTCCCGCGCACGCACGGATCGGCGGTGTTCCAGCGGGGCGAGACCCAGGCCATCGTGGTGACGACGCTGGGGACGAGCCACGACGAGCAGAAGATCGACTCGTTGCTGGGCGAGACCTACAAGTCGTTCATGCTCCACTACAACTTCCCCCCGTACTCCACGGGAGAGGTGAAGCGCGTGGGCTCTCCCGGGCGCCGTGAGCTCGGTCACGGTCACCTGGCCGAGCGTGCCTTGCAGGGCATGATCCCCGCCGAGGAGAAGTTCCCCTACACCATCCGCATCGTCAGCGAGGTCCTCGAGTCCAACGGCTCCTCCTCCATGGCGAGCGTGTGCGGCGCCTGCCTCAGCCTCATGGACGCTGGCGTGCCCATCAAGTCCCCCGTCGCCGGCATCGCGATGGGCCTCATCAAGGAAGACACTCGCGTCGCGATCCTGAGCGACATCCTCGGCGACGAGGACCACCTCGGTGACATGGACTTCAAGGTCTGCGGCACCACCCGCGGCGTCACCGCCATCCAGATGGACATCAAGATCAAGGGACTGTCGCGCGACATCATGGCCACCGCCCTCGATCAGGCCCGCGAAGGCCGCCTGTTCATCCTCGGCAAGATGCTCGAGGCTCTCCCCGCCCCGCGCGAGGAAATGTCCAAGTACGCCCCGCGCATCACCACCATCAAGGTCAAGCCCGACCAGATCCGCCTCATCATCGGCCCCGGCGGAAAGACCATCAAGGGCATCGTCGACCAGACCGGCGTCACCATCGACGTCGAGGACGACGGCACCGTCAACGTCGCCTCCTCCGACTCCGACGCCGTCAAGCGCGCCCTCGACATCATCAAGGGCCTCACTGCGGAACCCGAGGTCAACGCCATCTACAAGGGCCCCGTCAAGCGCGTCACCGACTTCGGCGCCTTCGTCGAGGTCCTCCCCGGCACCGACGGCCTGCTGCACATCTCCGAGATCGCCCACCAGCGCATCGAGCGCGTCGAAGACGTCCTCAAGGAAGGCGACATCGTCGAGGTCAAGGTGCTGAGCATCGATCGCGACGGCAAGATCCGCCTGTCCCGCAAGGAGCTGCTGCCCCTTCCCGAGGGCTTCGAGCCGCGTCCCCCTCGCCCGGAAGGCGACCGTGGTCCGCGCCGCGACGGTGACCGCGGTCCTCGTCGCGAAGGCGATCGTGGCCCGCGCCGCGAAGGCGGACCGTCGCGTGGATCGGGCCCCCGCGGCGGCGGCTTCCGACGCTGACAGCGCATTCCCCACCGCGCCGAGCCTCTCCCTTCCCAACTGCTGAACCACGGCACTTCCTTCGTCATGCGTCGGATGCCGTCCCGTCTTGCGGCGGATTCGCTCCCAACCTAGACCCCTGTCGGATGTCTTCGGGGGTGCACACGTCCTCGGCCCCATGCCGCGCGGAGTCGGAGCCCGACGCGGCGGCCACCGACCTGCGCCGCGAGCAGTGGGCCGACCTGCTCCGCCTCGTCGCCTCGGGCGGCTCGCTCCCTTGGGTGTTGTGGAATCGCTCCTCCGAGGTGCTGCTCTGGGGACCTCTCCTCGCCGTCGTCGTGTCGTCGCTCTTCGGCCTCCATGCGGCTCGACGCGACCTATTCCCGCGATGGAGACGCGCGGCTCTGGTGCTCATCGACGTCGCGCTGCTCGTGTACCTGGTGTGGGCGCTCGGCAGCGTGACCACTCCGGTCGCGCTGTTCCTCGTCATGGCCGTCGTCGGTTCCACGCTGAGCGCTCGTCCTCGCGTGGGATTGCTCGCGACCGCGGTGATCGTCGTCTCCTACGGCACCGTCCTCTTCCTCGAGTCTCGCGGCATCATTCCGATCGCCCCGTTGGCTCACCCAAGTCTCCGCGTGCACGAGACCACGGGCGGGCGACCGTTTGCGTTCCTCACCGTCTCCCTTGCCTGCGCCGCAGCCTTCGCCTTCCTCGACCATGCGCGTCGCAAGCTGGAGCAGAGCGCACTGCGCGAGCGCGAGCTGCGCGTCGCCGAGCAGGCCGCCCAGAAGAAGGCCTCGGAGCTGCAACGCCAGCTCGAGCTGTCTCAGCGGATGGAGAGCATGGGACGCCTGGCCGGTGGTGTGGCCCACGACTTCAACAACGTCCTCGGCGTCATCCAGGCATCTCTCAGCTACGCAATCGATGCCGGACACCCCAACCCCGAAGTTCGCGCCGCCCTCGAGGAGGCCCAGGATGCCGCGCGTCGCGCCGGACTCGTCGTGCGGCAAATGCTCGCCTTCAGCCGGAGGCAGCCCGCGCACGTTCGCCCGATCCAGCCGGCTCACGTCATCCGCCGTGTCCGATCCATCGTCGAGCGAATCGCCGGTGAGCGCGTCGCCGTCTCCCTTCGCGTCGCATCCGACCTCGCCACGGTTCGCGCCGACCCTACGCATCTCGAGCAGATCCTGCTGAACCTCGTGACCAACTCCCGCGATGCGATGCCCTCGGGGGGGACGCTCGTGATCACCGCGCGCAACACCCGCGTCGATTCGCAAGGTGATCCCGCGTGGCCCGGTGCGCAGCCTGGGGACTACGTGGAGATCGGGGTGAGCGACTCCGGACACGGCATGGATGCGGAGACCGTGCGACGCGCGGTGGAGCCCTTCTTCACGACCAAGCCGATCGGTCAAGGGACGGGACTGGGGCTCTCCACGACGTTCGGGATTCTCACGCAGCATGGCGGTCATCTTCGAATCGACTCCGAGCCGGGCGCAGGTACCACGGTCACGATGCTGTGGCCGTCGTGCTCCGAAAGACCGGAGCCGCTCCCCTCGGAGGGGGCTCGCAAGTCAGCGGGGATCGAGACGGTCCTGCTGGTGGAAGACGAGTCCGCGTTGCGCACGATGCTGGCTGCGGCGCTGCGTCGGAACGGCTACACGGTGCTCGAGGCGGCCAGCGGTGAAGACGCCGGCGATGTCGCGCGGGGGTGGTCCAAGCCCATTCACGTCCTGGTGGCGGACCTGGTGCTTCCCGGCAAGGACGGCCTGGAGGTGCTCAGGGCGCTCCGCGAGGTCCGGCCCAGGCTGCCCGTGATCATCCTCACCGCCCGCGGCGAGGAATCCGACCGGGTCAAGGGTCTGAAGCTCGGCG
>JAKLDZ010000326.1 GCA_022703255.1 Myxococcota bacterium
AGAGGACATCGCACAGCCCGCGAAACCATCGGTCATCGTCGCCGCGTGTTGCCTCTTGGGCGAAGGTCAATGCTAGGTGCTCGAGCACTTCCCCAAGCTCTGCAGCAACCGGCTTCCCCTCCCGCGCGTGCTCGGCGGCCTCGTGCAGCCGCTTCGCGGCGCCATCAAGGAACATCGCGATGCTGTGCGACCGGGAGGGATCCATCCGCGCATCTTCTGTCATCGCGAGCCCTCCGTCGACTTGCCGAGCAACGCCTTGATGGCGGTCGACACCTCGCCAACGAGGTGCATGTCACCCGCCGCGGTCGCCGCGGTCAGGGCATCGGCGAGGGCGGTCAGGAGCCGGTCCGAGGGGGTCAAAATATCGTCCTGATATCGTCCTGCGGGGTCCGAAACGTCCTTTTGGTCCTGGCACGCGGTTTGCCGACTACTGGAAATCGTATTGTTTGCGACACCACAGGACCGGCCGCTTCGCCCTTTTAATCCGTCGGTCGAGGGTTCGAGTCCCTCTTGGCCCACCCGCTCTCAGCTACTTGCAGCACCACGTCTGCGCCCCGCTCGGCGTCAGCAGACCCAACGGTTCGCCACCGTTCGGTGTGCAGCTCCCTCCCGACGGGGTCGGCCACTGGTCGACCACCGCAGAGAATTGGTGATAGTCCGCGTGGCCGCTCAGGTCTCTGCAGCTCGCGCCGACGATCACCGGATCCGCGCAGAACGACACGCCGCAGCCCTCGCAGTTGCTCGTGTCGTGGAACTTGTACGCGCCCCCCTTGCACTCCACTCCGCTCGCCGTCCCGCAACCGCACGCCGAGCACGAGCGCGCGTCCGTCGCGGCCTCGAAGGAGACGGCCTTCCTCGTCCAGCCCGACGGGCAACTGATCTCTCCATCGTGTCGAATGCAGACCCCCGCGTCGTAGTCCCCGGTGTCGGGGTAGAGACACGCTCCGTCGGGGCACCCGCCAGAGCTCGAGGGAACCGAACAGATGTCGAGCACCCGTCCCCACGGGTCCTTGTTCGCGAAGTCGGACGGGGGGCCGATCGTGCAGGAGCCGGAGGAGGTGACTGTTGAGAGGGGGCCGACGTAGCAGGAAATCGACGGGTTGTCCGGGAAGGAACTCGTGTTGATGTTGCAGCACGTGCCGCAGTCGAGCTCCGAGGATGGCACGAGGTTCTTGCACTCCTTGTCGGACCCTGAGCACACCAGCGTCGGTGGACCACAGGTCGCTCCGCCCCAGGAGCAGGTGCAGGGGCTGCACTCGGCAGCGGTCGCGGGGTCGAGGAACCGCCTCACCGCAGGAGCGCCACCGGGGCAGGGCAACGGATCGACCGCGCCCGCGAAGTCGGAGACGCGCAGTCGGAAATGCCCTTCCCAACCCGAGGGCAACGCCGCGCACGCATAGCCCTTGGCCGTGCAGTCCGTGTCGGCACAGTCGATCGCGCTGTCGTTGTCGTCGTCATTGCCGTCGAGGCAGTTCTGCTCCGAACCCACGCTCCCCGCGCTGCCTCCCGTCTGCTGCGCTCCCCCTTGTCCTGCCGAGCCGGCGGAGCCGCCCTTTCCCGACTCCCCACCCGCTCCCCCATGGGCCGATCCGCCCGGTCCCGATCCGCCCGGTCCCGATCCGTCGGGTCCCGCTCCGCCGGGTCCCGATCCGCCCTCGCCAGGCTCCCCAGCGCCGCCACCCACGCTGGCATCGGGCTTCTGCTGCTCCGACACGTCGAGCTGCCCCTGGGTGTCGAGCATGCACGCGAAGAAGCCAACGGCGCCCGAGAGCGCCAGGAAGGTCAAGAGCGCGGACGGAGGAGCGAGGAGCGAGCGCATCGAGAGCTCAAGGCTAGCGCAGTCGGAGACCGACGCCAACTGTGGGAAAAAGGGCCTGCCGGGGGCCCGGCGACCTCAAGCGCCGTCCGCGAGAGATGGTTCGTGGAGCGAACGAAGTGCGCTCCTGCTCCGGGCGAGACACGCTCGAATCGCCTCGAGCACGCGCGACGGCTCCGCAGGTTTCTCGAGGCACGCGTCGATCGGCAGCAGGGCGCGAGGCGCGTCCTGCAGCACCTGCATTCCGATCGCGGACTGGACGCCCGACATGAGCACGACCGGGACCTGCCTCCACCGCAACGCAAGCTCCCGATCCGGGTTCCTGCGCAACCAGGCCAGCACCCGGAATCCCGCGAACACGTCCTCCATGACGACGTCGAGCACCACCACGTCGGGACGCACGCGGTCGAGCACCGCAAGCCCCTCCTTCGCCGAATGTGCCGACGCGAAGACGAATCCGTTGGACTCGAGCAGCTCCCCCACGACCGATTGCAGGTCGACGTCGTCGTCGATCATCAGTACGCGGACGGGAAGCTCGGCGGACAGCATGGTGGAGGGGGGGACCGCTGGGAAATGCGTGCGCCTCGGAACCGTAGCGCAGACGTGAGGTCCGCGCCAATCACGCATCCGATCGAGGCGGGATGGATGCGGTCTCCGCCTCGCGGAAGGGGCTACCCCGCCTTGTCTCCCGCGAGCGTCGGCGCGGTGCGACGACGTCCTCGCACGCGGCCCGCGCCGATTCCTCCGCGGCTCCCTCGAACGCGACGAGCGAGCGCAAGTTCTGCCGTCGCTTCCGGTGCACCACGTGGCAGATTACGGGCTGGAGCTGCTATGCTCCGGTCGATTCCGCACCCATGGGCCCTTCCTCGCCAGCCACCGCCCCAGACGACGGCGCCCCCGTGTGCGGAGCAGGGGCCGTCCGTCTCCGTGTGCGTGTGATGGGCGTGGTTCAGGGCGTGGGCTTCCGTCCCTTCGTCCATCGCGTCGCGCACCGGCTCGGGGTCGCAGGCTCCGTGCGCAACACCTCCGGAGGTGCGGAGCTCGAGCTCGAGGCTGCATCCGAGGTGGTCGAGGCCTTTCTTCAGGAGCTGCGGCTGCGCCCCCCTCCCATCGCCCGCGTGGACAGCGTCGTCTCCGAGCCCATTCCCCTCACGGGCGAGCCCGGCTTCCGGATCGTCGAGAGCCTCCCCACCTCCGAGCAAGCCGCCCTCGTGAGTCCGGATGTCGCGGTCTGCGACGACTGCCTCGCGGAGATGCGCGCGCCGGGCGATCGGCGCCATCGATACCCCTTTCTCAACTGCACCAACTGCGGTCCCAGGTTCTCGATCGTGCGCCAGGTCCCCTACGATCGCGCCGAGACCACGATGGCGTCGTTCCCCTTGTGCGCACCGTGCACGCACGAGTTCGCCGACCCTCTCGATCGCCGCTATCACGCGCAACCCATCGCGTGCCCGGTCTGCGGGCCGAGCGTCACGCTGGTTGCCTCCGACGGCTCGACGATCGCGCAGCGGGGCGAAGCGATCGACCGTGCGCGCTCGATGCTCGCCGAGGGACGCATCGTTGCGGTGAAGGGGCTGGGGGGATTCCACCTCGCGTGCGACGCTTCCAACGCGGCGGCGGTGGCGCGGTTGCGCGAGCGCAAGCCGAGGCGTCACAAGCCTCTGGCGATCATGTGCCGCGACCTGGACGCCGTTCGCGCCTGCTGCGAGGTCTCCGACTCCGAGCTGCGAGAGCTCTCCGCGCCGCGACGTCCGATCCTGCTGCTCGCGCGTCGCGCGGTGCCGTCTCCGATTGCCGGGCAGGTGGCTCCCGGCCACGGGGAGCTGGGCGTGATGCTTCCGTACACGCCGCTGCACGCGATGCTGCTCGAGCCGGGCGCGCCCCCCTGTCTCGTGATGACGAGCGGCAACCGGACCGGAGGTCCGATCGAGATCTCCAACGACGAAGCCGTGCGAGTCCTGGGCTCGGTGGCCGACGCGCTGCTGGTGCACGACCGGGAGATCTGGAATCGCTGCGACGATTCGGTGGCGGCGGTTTGCGACGATCGGCTGATGGTGCTGCGCAGGTCACGGGGGTTCGTTCCGCTTCCGGTCGATGTCGACGCCGACTTGCGTCCGACCTTCGCGGTGGGCGCGATGTTCGCGAACGTGTTCGCGTTGGGGCGTGGGGGCAGGGTGTTCTTGTCGCAGCACATCGGCGACGTCGACGACGCGGACGTGCTGGACTTCCTCGAGGAGTCGTACGGGAAGCTGAGGCGTTGGCTGGCGATCGATCCCGAGGTGGTGGTGCACGACGTTCATCCGGATCTGCTGACCACGCATCTGGCGAAGCGCGTGGCAGGGGATGCGCGGGTGGTCGCGGTGCAGCATCACCACGCGCATCTTGCCTCGGCGATGGCGGCTGCGCGGATCGCGGGCCCTGTGCAGGGGTTGGTCTTCGACGGAACGGGCTACGGACTCGACGGTGGGATCTGGGGGGGTGAGCTCCTGGTGGGGGATGCGGCGCGCGTGCGTCGAGCCGGCCACCTGCGCGAGCTGCTGCTGCCCGGGGGCGACGCTGCGACGCGACGTCCGCTGCGCATCGCCGCGGCCTGGCTCCACCAGCTCGTGCCAGGCGCCGACGGCGTCGCGCTCGATCTGTGGAGCCGCGGGGATCCCGAGGAGTTCCGGATCGTGCGCCAGATGGTGGACCGCCGCTTCAACACGTCGCGGACCACGAGCGGGGGCCGGCTGTTCGACGCGGTCTCCTCGTTGCTCGGAGTGTGCGACGACGCGAGCTACGAGGGTCAGGCGGCGATCGAGCTGGAGCAATTGGCCACGCACGCTCCGGAATGGCAGGGGCCGTCGATGAGCGTGTCGGGCGAGATCGGTCGGATCACGATCGATCCCGCTCCGTGGTTCGAGGGCGTCGTCGAGGCGATCCTGCGCGGGGCAGACCGCGCGGAGCTCGCGCGAGGGTTCCACCGCGCGCTGGCGGGAGCGATGGCGGAGGCATGCCGGAGGGTGGTTGAAGGGGGAGGCCCGCGGCGGGTGGTGTTGTGCGGCGGCGTGTTCCAGAATCGCACGCTCGTGCGGATGGTGGCGAGCGAGCTGGAGGCGCGGGGAATGGAAGCGGTGAGTCCGGGGGCGGTGCCGGTCAATGACGGCGGGCTTGCGCTCGGGCAGGTGATGGTGGCGAACGCCGCGAGGCTCGATGCCGCGGCGGAGCTGGCCGTGGGCTGGGAGGATTGACGCATGTGTCTTGCGGTCCCCGGGAAGGTCATTCAAGTCGACGGCAAGGCAGGGAAGGTGGACTTCCTGGGGGTGCAGCGACAGGTGCAGCTCGACCTCGTGCCCGAAGCGGTCGCGGGAGATTGGGTGTTGGTCCACGCCGGATTCGCGATCCACCGCATCGACGAGGAGGAAGCGCGCGAGACCCTCGCGCTGCTCCGGAAGCTCGAAGCGGAGACGGAGGGCGGTGGTTGATGGGTGCGCCGGTCGACGTCCGGGCGAAGGCCGAGGAGCTGTACGCGCGCATCGAAGGGTTGGTGCGCGGTCCGGTGTCCTTGATGGAGGTGTGCGGAACGCACACGATGGCGATCAGCCGTTTCGGAATTCGCGCGCGGGTGCCTGCGAACCTCCGACTGCTGTCGGGCCCCGGCTGTCCGGTGTGTGTGACTCCTGCATCCCAGATCGATCACCTGATCGCGATGGGGCGCGAGCCGGAGGTGGTGATCACGACGTTCGGCGACATGCTGCGCGTTCCGGGATCGCGGTCCACGCTGCAGCGGGAGCGGGCGAGGGGGCGGGACGTGCGGGTGGTGTATTCGCCGTTCGACGCCCTGGACTTCGCGCGAAAGGAGCCGAACAAGCTGGTGGTGTTCATGGGGGTGGGATTCGAGACCACGAGTCCGACGATCGCGGCGACGATCGTGCGAGCGCGCGAGGACGGGGTAGGGAACTTCTGCGTGTACCCGGCGTTCAAGGTGGTGCCGCCCGCGATGGATGCGCTGGTGGCCTCGGAGGAAGCTCGGATCGACGGGTTCATCTGCCCGGGGCACGTCACGACGATCATCGGGAGCAGGGCGTACGAGCCGCTCGCGCGGGACAGGCATGTGCCCTGCGTGGTGACGGGCTTCGAAGCGCTCGACGTCCTCGAGGGGATCGCGATGCTGCTGGAGCAGCTCGCGTCGGGGCGCGCCGAGGTGGAGATCCAGTATCGTCGCGCGACGTGCCGCGAGGGAAACCCCATCGCGCAGGAGATGCTCGAGCGGGTCTTCCGGCGATGCGACGCGTGGTGGCGCGGGATCGGGCTGATCCCGGGGACCGGGCTCGAGCCGTCGGAGGAGTTCTCCGTGTTCGACGCCCGCGAGCGGATCGACGTCGAGGAGCCCGACAAGGCTCAGGATCTGCCGATCGGCTGTGGATGCGGCGAGGTGATGAAGGGGGTGAAGCTGCCGCCGGATTGCCCGGTCTTCGGCAAGGGGTGCACGCCGTCTCGCCCCTTGGGACCGTGCATGGTATCCACGGAAGGCGCGTGTGCCGCCTGGTACCTGTATGGCGGTGGACGATGAAGGGGGTGGCGAGGATGGGAGCCGTACCACAATGACCGATCGGGGAACGATCCGACTCGACCACGGCGAGGGAGGCGCCGCCACCGGACGTCTGGTCAGAGAGGTGTTCCTCAAACACCTGGGCGGACCCGAGGTGCTCGAGGACGCATCCGTGCTCGACGCGGGCATGCGGATCGCCCTGACGACCGACACGTTCGTGGTGCGGCCGGCGGTTTTCCCCGGGGGCGACATCGGCAAGCTCGCGGTGTGCGGCACGGTCAACGACCTGGCGGTCGTGGGGGCGCAGCCCCGCTATCTCTCCGCGGGATTCGTGCTCGAGGAGGGGCTCGCGATCGACCTGCTCGATCGGATTGTCGAGTCGATGGCAACCACGGCCAGGGAGGCCGGCGTGCGGATCGTCACCGGGGACACGAAGGTCGTGGCGAGAGGGGAAGCGGACGGGATCTACGTCAACACCAGCGGTGTCGGGCTGATGCCCGACGGGCGAAAGCTGTCGAGCGCATCGTGCGTGGCAGGCGACGCAGTGCTCGTGAGCGGGGCGGTGGGGGAGCACGGGACGGCGGTGATGGT
>JAKLDZ010000327.1 GCA_022703255.1 Myxococcota bacterium
GTCTTGCCCCGTCCCCGCGCCACCATCGCCTGCGCCTCGACCCTGAGCACGTGCGGGCTGATGTCCGATCGATTTCCGATGAAGCCAAAGAGACGAGCCATCCAGTCCTCCGCGCGGTTCGTCCGAGGCCCTGGGGCTCCGGCGACGACGCGACTCTACGCATGCAACTCGCGAACCGGGGATGCAAGGGGAACGTCGCGCACGTGACGCTCACGGCCGCTGCGCGTCCTGCCGACAGGATGCCCCCGCGCGCTCCAGGAAGCCCTTGGTGCGGGCCCGCGTCTGCTTCTCCCAGCGATCGGAGAGCAAGCGTACCCAGAGGGTGGCGGTACCGCCCACGATCAGTGCCATCACCCACCACGAGAAAAGCGACTCCATGAAGCCTCGTGCCTCGATGGTAGCCTACCTGCCCGCGCTTCGGGGATCCGCGAGATGCCCGGTCGCCTGGAGCGTCGGCCCCTCCTCCAGCGAGACCGCTCCGGCCCGTGCCCTCAGTTCAGCGTCTGCGGCAACAGCAGCTCGAATGGCGCGATCTCCGCATCGAACGTGCGACCGTCGTCCCGCACCATCTGGTACGAGCCGCGCATCGTCCCGCGCGAGGTCTCCAGCACGCACCCGCTGACGTACTCGAAGGACTGCCCGGGCTGCAGATGAGGTTGCTGGCCCACGACCCCCGGCCCCTGCACCTCCCGCCGGGCGCCCTTGCCGTCGGTGATGATCCACTTGCGAGCGTCGAGACGTGCCGCTTCCGTCCCCTCGTTCGAGATCCGGACCCGATAGCCGAACACGTACCTGTGCTCCACGGGAGCAGACTGATCGGGGAGGTAGAAGGCTTCGACCTGGACGCGGATGCCGCCGCTGACCGACATGGACATGCCCCCTCCATGGGGCAGGCCGGGCGCGATCGCCAAGCCTTGGCAAGGTCGTTGTGAGGCCGTTCGAGGGACGACGATTCGTTCACCTTGCCACGCAACCGGCGGCCCCCGGCGTCCGACAGGGGGACATGAAACGCCTTCCTCGATCGTCCCTGTCCGTTCTCGCAGCCTTCGTGTTCGCTTCCTGCTTCGGGCCGCCCGAACGACCCGAGTTCACCCGGGGGATCCAGCCAGCCCCGGTCGTCACGCTGACCCCGTTCGTGGGCGAACGGATCGCTGCGCCCGCTACGCACGTGAACCTGAATCCCAGTCCGACGGACGGCGGCGAGATCGTGCTGGTACACGGCGACCTCTCCTCGCGCGAGCTGAAGGAGTTGCTGCTGGGAAGCGAGTCCGCGGCGCTGGAAGCTCGGAAGGTGGAGGTCACCTGGTGGAATGACGGCACGTCGCTCGGCCTTGCGCCTGGGGCGTGGCTCGAGCCGGGGGAGACCTACGCCATCGGCTGGCCCGCGCGGTCGTGGTCGTACAGCTTCCGCGTGGCCGATCCCGACGAGGTGCCGAGGATGGCGCGGGCGTGGCCGCCGCCTGAGCTCGAGTCCGCCGCCACGTTCATCGTGTGGTGTCTGGCGGCGCCGTCGCAGGGAGAGAGCGACACGGCGCCGACGACGCTCGATCTGTGGCCTGGGCCGGTGCGGGGGAGGCTCAGGGCGGGAGCGTTGGAGGGGATCGGGCGCGACTGCGTGTCGTGGGAAGCGCTCGACGAGCCCGGCGAGGTGGTTGTTCCTCCCGCGGGCGTGCTTCTGGGCGATGGGCGATGGGCGAGCGTGGAGCCGACACCGATTGCGTCGGGGCAACCGATGCCGTCGGTGGTGCGCGCATGCGACGCAGACCGTCACGCGATCGGTCCGGCGTGCGCGACCGTGATGGATGACCGGGTGGAGTTGGTCGTGGAGGACGGCGCGTGGTGGATTGCGATGCGGATCGAGTCGTCGAGTTGGGCCGGTGCGCTGACGCCGGGGACGCCCGCATTGATGCGTGAGCTCCAGCCCGGGATGGAGCTGGGGTGGGAGGTTTTCGGCGTGGATCTCCGGGGCAGGAGGCGGGCGTGGAAGGGGCGATTGCGCACGACGGAAGCGACGGCGCACGTGGTGCTCAACGAGGTGATGTCGAATCCCGCGGGGGTGGAGCCGGAGCAGGAGTGGGTAGAGCTGTACAACGACGGGGTAGCGGGGGCGGAGTTGCAGGGATGGGTTCTGGAGGATCCCGGTGGAGCGACGGTGTTGCCGGGAGGGATGTTGGCCTCGGGGGCGCACGCGCTGGTGGTGAACGAATCGTATCGCGAGGATTCGTGGCCGGATTGCGCGCCTCCGAAGGGAACGCTGATCGTCCGTGTGCCGAAGCTTGGCAACCAGGGACTGTCGAACGGAGGGGAGGCGCTGCAGCTTCGTGATCCGAATGATCGGATCGTCTCGCGGATTCCCGCGATTTCGAGCCCCAAGGCGGGTGAGTCGATCGCGCGGGTTCGTCCCGACGCTCCGGACTGGCTGGAGGGCTCGTTCACGAGGGGAGCGGACGGTGGAACCCCCGGCACTGCGAACACGCTCTAGATTCGAATTCCGCGGAGCGGAATCCTTGTGATACGTTGACGCCGTTCCACCCGATTGAGCGGGCAGGGACGAACGACGAAGGGTGATTCGCGGGGAGTGCCGGGTAGTCCCATGGCCATAGAACGAGACATGAAGCTGCTGACCGCGTCGGACGTCGCGGACCTGTGCGAAGTGGATCTGAAGACGATTCACAACTGGGTCGAGCGCGGGTGCATCCCGCACTTCCGCACGCCGGGCCGGCATCTCCGATTCCGGGCGGTCGACGTGGCGGGGTTCCTGCGCGAGTGGGGCTATGCGATTCCGCGGAGGTTCTACACTCAGGCCGCGCTGAGCGTGGTTGTGCTCGGGGGCAAGGAAGCTGTCACGTTCGTGCAGAAGGCAGCGGGGCCCGGCATCGCCGTGCACCCGGTCGGAGACCTGTACGACTGCCTCCTGCACATCGGCGCCGAGCCCACGTCGGCCGTAGTGATCGACGAGTTGAGCGCGCGCGACTGGGCGGAGAGCCTGCCGGGCGCGATCGGTGCGCTGCGTCGCGCGTTCGACTCGTTGACGATCGTGGTGCTCGGAGAAGGAGCAGAGGATCCGGCCGATGAGCAGCGCGTGGCGGTAGTGCCCATGGGCGACACGAAGATCATGCGAGCAGCGCTGGTGGGCGACCACCAGTCATCGGCAACCGGCCCGATCGATTCCCCGGTGGCAGCTGCGTCCGCGAAGCTGAAGCGCAAGCCCCGCAAGCAGGTCTGAGCCGCGACGGCGGTGTCATGTGTTCCGCACCCGGGATGGTGCGCGAGGCGAGCTTGTGCAGCATTCTGCGCGGAAGGGGAAGTGGAACCGAGGATGGACGAAACCCTGACGTCCTCGCGGGACGCCAGGGTCATCGTGGAGCGGAGCCGTTCAGCCCGCGGCCTTCTTGGCGGCGTGCAGGCGCTTGGCGAGGCGGGCCTTGATGCGCGAGGCGGCCTTGGGGTGGACGATGCCCTTCTGAGCGGCCTTGTCCACGGTAGAGACCAGCTTCGCTGCGGCCTTGCTGGCGTCGTCGAGCTTGTTGGCGGCGACGAGCTCACGGGCCTTGCGCAGGTCGGTGCGGACCGCGCTCTTGACGGACTTGTTGCGGGCGGTGCGGCGGATCCGCTGGCGATTGCGTCGTTCGGCAGAAGGATGGTTGGCCATGATGAATCTCGTACCTTACTTGGCCTCGGCCGGACGCTTCGCGTCGGCGGCGTTGGTGTCGTAGCCTTCGGGGTGGATCGGGAAGCGAGGCGTGGGGGCCTTCGCCCGTTCCTTCTTGTTCGCCTTGCCGTTGGTGGTCATCTTGCGGCGGCGGATGCTCATTGTCTGCTGCGTTGCGGAAACCATGGCGACTCCCTGCGAATGCCGGTCTCCTGGACCGACAGGGCGGCGGACTATGATGGGAAACGGCGGGCAAGTCAAGCCCTGCAAGGGCACTGTCTTGCACCTGTTCCGAGACTACCGGTCCGCGGGCTCAGTCGCGGCCCATCGCGGCGACGACACCGCGCTGCCCGGCCCCTGCTCCTTGCCGCGCGCAACCGGCGATTCCGCGTCCTTGCAGCACCGGAACCCCGTCTGGATCCCGGAGTACTTTTCATCGTGGTGCGCCGTGTTCGCTCGACAACGATTGCGCCCGGTCATCCACCATCCCCCGCGCAGCTCCGACCTCTTGCCCGGCTTCGCCCAGGGCTGACGCACCCACTCGTCGACGTTGCCCACCATGTCGCGCACCCCGAAGGGGCTGACGCACGTCGCGTGGGAGGCCTCGCGCATGTCGCGGTTCGCGTGCCAGCGCCCGTCACGCAGGATCCGATCCTGGTTGCACAGCGCGGGCGCGCGCTCGTAGCCGTAGGGGTACGGGAGCCCCTCCTCCCCTTCGCACGCGAACTCCCACTCCTGGTTCGTGCACAGGCGCTTGCCGATGCTCGTGCACATCAGATCCGCCTGGGTCCAGGACACCGCTCGCACGGGGACCGATTCCCCCGGCAGCACGAACTCGTCGCGATCGACGCAGAAGCGCATCGAGTGCCGCCCCGAGGTGCACGTCGAGGGCTTCTGGAACTCCGCGCACACGCGCTTGGAGGGCTGTCCGATCGGATCGTCCCACCGCAAGCACTGCTGCTCCCAGTACAGGCAGTGCTGGCCCTCGGCGAGCAGCATGCCCGCCGGGCAGACTCCCGACTCCGTTGTCTCCGCAAGAGGCGTCGAAGGCTCGGTCTCCGAAAGCTCGCGGGTGACGGCGCGGTGAGCGGCGGGACCTGCGGGAAAGGCGTTGCCGACGGGCTGAGCGACCTTGGGTGCGGCCGCGAGGGCGGTGGGTTGCGCCGGGACGATGATCGGACGGCGGGACGCATTGGCCGAGTCGATCGCGGGGATCGCCGCGAGGGCGATGGCGACGAAGGCGAGCGTATGCCGCACGGATCGGCCCCGGCTTCTCATGACGCGACGTGTAGCTTTGGGAGCGCGGCACGGCCAAGTTCCGGAGACGGCGCCTCGGAGGCGTGCATGCGCCGAGGCGTGCACGCGCCTGCCCGATGCTGTATACGCTCGCGCTCATGAGCGTCGAGAGGATGGAGGTCGGCGTGGTGGGGGCCGGGGCGTGGGGAACCGCGCTGGCGGATCAGCTCGCCAACATGGGGCATGGAACGACCCTGTGGTGCCACGAGCCCGAGGTGGCGCAGGAGATCCGCGAGACGGGTGTCAACGGCACCTTCCTGCCCGGGCACCGGTTGCAGGAATCGATTCGTGTGACGAACGATCTGGACGAGAGCGTGCGAGGCAAGGCGATGATCGTGGTCGCGGTGCCGAGCCACCACGTCCGACGCATCGCCTCGGGGTTCCGCGGAGCGCTGCAGCGCGGGACCCTGCTGGTGAGCGCGTCGAAAGGGATCGAGAGCGAGACGCTGATGACGATGTCGGAGGTGTACTCCGACGTGCTGGAGTCGAACTTCCATAAGCACTTCGCGGTGCTTTCGGGACCGTCGTTCGCCATCGAGGTGGCGCGGCGAATGCCGACCGCGGTGACGATCGCGGCGTGGGATCAGCGCACGGCGGTTCGCGTGCAGCAGGCGGTGTCGAGCACGTGGTTCCGCGGGTACACGTCGAGCGACGTGGTGGGCGTGGAGCTGGGCGGGGCGCTCAAGAACGTGGTGGCCATCGCGGTCGGCGCGATGGACGGCGCGGGGTTCGGTCACAACACGCGGGCGGGGCTGATCACCCGCGCGCTGTCGGAGATCTCGAGGCTCGCTGTCCGCAAGGGAGGCAATCCGCTGACCGTATCGGGACTGTCGGGTCTGGGCGATCTCATCCTGACCTGCACCGGGGAGCTGAGCCGCAACCGCACCTTCGGCTTCCGGCTCGGACGAGGCGAGCGCGTGCAGGACATCCTCTCCTCGCAGAAGCAGGTCGTCGAAGGGTTTCTCACGGCGCGCTCCGCCCACGAGCTGGTGTCCCAGCTGGGGGTGGAAGCGGCCATCCTCGAGAACACCTACCGGTTCCTGCACGACAACGAGGCGGGCCGTCCCATATCCGAGTTCGTATACGGCGTGATGAGTCGCGAGCTGAAGGCGGAGGTTGCCTGGGTATGACGCCAGGTCACGGGCGGATGGTGACGCCGACGGAGTAGGACGAGCGCTGGAAGGGACCGACCTTCGCGCGCTTCAGGGCCGAGACGATGCAGCCGGCGGCGGGTTTGCCGGAGGCCGCGCCGCTGACGCTCACGGCCGAGACGGCGCCTGAGCTCACGAAGGTGACCTGGGCCCTGGAAGGGTCTTCCATGCCGGCGACGCATGCGCGCGCGGCACCCATGACGGCGCCCATCGCGCCTTGGATGGCGCCCTGGGACGGGATTTCGGGAACGTCAGCGCTGTGTTTCGTGGGGCCGGACGGCGTCGCCTCGCCAGCCCCGGGCGCTGCGGTGTTCGCTCCGACGGCCGTCGCCATCGCGCCCTCCAACCCCGTGGGCGCGGGGCCGGCAGCGGACGCTGCGGGCTTTTCCTTGTCCGCGGACGCGCTCTTGGGCGCAGGCTCCTTCGAGGTGTCCGTGGACTTGTCGTCCTTGCGGGCGATGGCGCCTCCGGCGGCGGTCGGGTCTCCAGGTGCTGCGCTCGCAGCCGCAGCAGGCGCCTCGCCGGACGCGGCCACGGCGGGTGCAGGAAGATCCGCCGGAGCGGGGGCTGTGGCGCTCGCCATGGCGACGGGAGCGCTTTCGGGAGCTGCATCTCCCTTGGAGCGGAGGGAGACGACGGCGACGGCGGCGATGGCGGCGAGGGCGACGAAGGAGCCGACGAGCAGGGGTGCGGACGAGCCCTTCTTGGGCGCGGGCTTGGGGGCCGCAACCGCTGCTGCTTTGGGCTTGTCCTTGTCCTCGTCGAACAGGTCGGACGTGGCGGGCTGCGTGCCGGTGTCGGGCAACGACTTGGACTGCTCGCGCACGGCC
>JAKLDZ010000328.1 GCA_022703255.1 Myxococcota bacterium
ACCGTGCCGCCGTCGGTGTCGGCCAGCAGCGGGTTGGTCTTCGTGGCTCCCAGATCCCCGTCCGGAAGGCAGTTGGCCTTTGTCGGGTCGGTCTGCGCATGTTCGCAGCCCAGCCCCAGCTCGGTGCCGTCGTACAGCCCGTCGTTGTCGCTGTCCGGATCGAGCGCGTTGATGAGCCCATCGCTGTCGGAGTCGGTCCCAAACAGCAGCTCCTGGCCGTCGATCACGCCGTCGTCGTCGCTGTCGGCATCGGCCGGGTCCGTGCCGATCGCGACCTCGAGCACGTCGGCGATTCCGTCGGAGTCCGCGTCGGCACAGCCGTTGTCGATGGTGCCGTCGCAGTCGTTGTCCTTGCCGTCACACGCTTCGGCCTGAGGCGTTCCGGGTGTGGCGCTGCACACAACCGCGCCCTGACCGTCGCAAACGAAAGTGCCGGAAGCGACGCACTCCCCGAGCCCGCTGGTGCAGGCGCCGCCCAGGTTCAGCCCGTCGTCGATCGTCCCGTTGCAGTCGTTGTCCTTGCCGTCACACACCTCGGCGCCGGTCGCGATACACACGCAGGTGTGCGTCGCGGGATCGCACGTGGGTGTCAGCACGGCGCAATGAGCATCGTTCAGGCACTGCACGCACACGTTGGGATCCGCAGCGGTATCGCAGTGAGGAGCCGCCGCGTTGGTGCAGTAGGTGTCGTCGAGACAGGCGTCGATGACGATGGGCGTCGGCGGATTCCCGCCTGCGACGCCGTTGCCGTCGGTGGGGGTGTCGACGGCGGGAGCGCCGAGCAGTCCTGCGGCGGTGATGACAGCCTGGTTGTTGATGGTGCCGGAGGCTCCGGCATCGACGGTGACCTGGAACTTGACGACGGTGGTCTCATTGGCGGCGAGGGTACCGCCGGTGGCCGCGTCGGCGTTGGCTCCGAGGCGGCAGACGACCTTGCCCGCGGCGAACTCGCACTGATCGTCACCCGAAGCATCCGTCTTGGTGCCGGAGTTGGGACCCGAAACGATCTCGATGCTTCCGGGCACGAAGGTGACCCCGGCGGGGATCGTGTCCTGCAGGATCGTGTTGACCGCGGTGTCGTTGCCGAGGTTGGTGGCGTCGATGGTGTACTCGACGACGTCACCCGGAACGAGGGAGCCTCCGTTGAGGTCCACGGCGGTCTTGCCCGAGGCGCCGAAGTCGGGCTTGAAAGCGGGGATGGAGGTGACGAAGGACGCGAGCAGGTAGGCGTCCTGGGTGGAGGTGGCCGAGATGGGGGCGGAGGTCATGCCGGCGGTGAGCTTGCCGGTGATGTCCACGATGTCGATGTCGACGCCGGACATGCTTCCCGGTGTGCCGGCGAGCTGCGGCAGATCGCCCACGACGCTGACGGCGTTTCCGACGTTGCCTCGCGTTCCGTTGAAGAAGTTGTTGGCCGGGTTGGCGTCATCGGTGAGAGCCGGACCGCCGTTGAAGAAGAACTGATCGCCTTGGATGTTGACGTCGCCCTCGAGGGAGACGACGCCGAGCCGGGCGGTTCCGAAGGCCGGGGGCACCAGGAACCCGGAAAGGGTGACGTTCTGGTTGTTGCCGTTGCTCACGCGGTCGAAGCCGTCGAACACGGCGAGGTTGCGAGGAGGATCCGTGGGCAGGCCGTAGAGCACCACCATCCACCATGCCGCGAAGGAGTTCTCGCTGTTGAGGTTCACCAGGTTGACGGAATCGACATCGGAAACGCGGTAGACGCCGCTTCCCTGCGCGAGCACGACCGAGGTGACGTCGGCGACACCGAGGTAGGAGTTGCCGGGCGCCTGGTAGGTGGTCACTGCGGTGACTGCCTGGGAGAACCCGCCCGGGCGATCGAGTGTGATGGAGTTGTCGGAGCCGGCGTTCTGCAGAGTCGCGGCCCAGTACAGATAGGCATGGGTGACGGTGGATCCCGCGGGGAGCGAGAGCAGGGCGGAGCTTCTGGCCTGGGCAACGGTGATGGCGTTGTTGGCGGCCGCCTGGCCTGCGCCCGGCGACTCGGAACGCCAGAAGATGTCGGGGGCGGTGTCGTTGACACCGTTGCTGCCGCAGTTGCCGACCGTCCCGACGATGGGGGCGGGGGTCTGCGAGGAGCAGGCATGAGCGAGCGTGTTGCCGATGAGGGCGAAGTCGCCCTTCTGCTCGACCTGCACGCGGAGCGCGGGAGCCGCATGGGCCTCGGCAGCGAGCCCTGCGTACAGAAGTCCACCGGCAGTACCTGCGAGCAACCATCGTCTCATCGTTCAAGCCTCCTCACCGCGGCGTGCGGCTGCATCGACGCGAAGTTCTGTGGGGCGCGACCGCCCAAGGGCGAGCGTCGGTGCGGGGCCGACCGTTCAGCCCCGTTGCCTCTGCGCGCCGATCGATTCCTTGCCGGATGCTAACGCGAAAGGGATCGCGTTCTCAACGCCTGAGGGTATACGATTAGGGATTTGCCTGAGGACTCGGGGCCTCGGACACGCGAGAGCGTGGAGCGCACGGGACGCAGCTTCTGCGTGTCGTGCGCGAACGCCGGCGTGAGCGATGCGTGGACTAGCGCGAGAGGATCGGCAACACGCGCCCTTCGGACGCCGCGGGCGGTGTGATGCCCAGCAGATGCGAGAGTGTCGGGGCGATGTCGATCATCTCGTGGGTGGCGTGGCGCCCAGGCTTCACATTCGCTCCCGAGATGAACAGGGGGACGTCGGCATCGTAGCGGTACCACGTTCCATGAGTCGATCCCGCGTCCTTCTCTCCGTACTTGCCCCAGAAGTAGAACGGCAAGGTCCACATGACGACGTCGCCTCCGCGCGCCGCGAAGTACGAACGCTGGATCGAGCGTCCGAGCTCGGAGTCCGGCACCTGCCCGCGCAGGAGCTGTGAGCGGGTGAAGAACCCGCCGAAGCCCTTGAGCGTGGCGGCGGCTTCGCCGGCCACCCGCTCGACCTCCGAGGCGTCGAGCTTCTTGTCCTCGATACGCTTTCGGTCGAGGAAGATATGCGGGTCTTCGAGGGCGACCACCCACTTGTCGCCGCCGAACTTCTTCTTGAGGGCTGCTTCTACCACCTCCTTGATCGCCTTCTTCTTGATGCGCGCGGCGTCGAAGCCGAGGGCGGCCATCTGCTCGGGGACGGGGGTAGCGCCGTGGTCAGCGGTGACGACGACGAGGACGTTGTCCTTGCCGAGCCTGGCGTAGACCCAGTCGAGGAAGTCGCCGATCTGTTTGTCGGTGCGGATGACGAGGTCCTGGACCTCATGGGAGAAGGGGCCGAAGTCGTGGCCTGCGAGGTCGGTGGCAGACAGGGAGATGCCGAGCAGGTCGGGGACTCCCCTGCCGCCGAGGTTCTCGCCTTCGACCGCAGCCTGCGCGAAGGACAGCTCCCAGTCGTTGGCGAACGGGGTCATGCAGAAGGCCTCGTAGTACTCGGGCCCCGGCGCCGAGAGCTTGCCGGTGATCTTGTGCGGGAAGGTCTTGCCGAGCCCCTTGCCGCCCCCTTCGCTCGCCGCGTCGTCGGGCTGGCTCGCCGCATAGGCCCCCGCTGGAGCCGCCTTGTCCCAGCTCTTGCCAAACCAACCGTCCGCGAGCTTCTTGCCATTCCACTGCGTCACCCACCCGGGCAGCGCCTTCATGTAGTACGTCGAAGTCGTGGCCTCGCCGGTGTCGTCGTTCATCCAGTACGCCTTCGCCAGACGCCCTCCGAGCAGAATGCCTCCCCGGCCCTTGGTCGCGATGGTGATCGTGCGCGACTGCCCACCCGTCGCCATGTGAAGCTCGTCGCCGACCGTGGACCCCACGAAGTTGCGGGGCGACACGTCCATGTCCGGCTCGGTCTTCTGTCCGATCATCTGAGCATTGGCGTCGAAGACCATCGCCTCCGATCGCTGGGACTCGTGGTTGTAGAACTTGTTGGCCGCGATGCCGTTCGCGTACGGATAGGAGCCCGACAAGATGAGTGCGTGGCCCGGTCCCGTGTAGGTGACGTAGTGGCCGTAGTGGCCGGTCATCGAGGCGCCTTCGCGGAGCAGACGCTTGAAGCCGTTGGGGGAGAGCCAGGGGTCTGCCTTGGCGAGGGCGTCGGCGCGGAGCTGGTCGATGGTGATGACGACGACGAGCTTGGGGCGTGTTCCGACGAAGGATTCGGGGCCCTTGGGCTGTTCGGGCGCCGAGGCCGCGGGGGGAGGAGGAGGGGGTGGCTGCTGGGGCGGCGCGGACGCAGCGGGACAGGGGCAATTGGCGCAGGCGGTGAGACCCACGCCTGCGAGCAGGCCAGCGAGGATGGTTCGTGATACGACAGACTTCGCGAGCTTCATCGGGTCATCCCCTTTCGCGCTGATTGGCGCGGATGCGATGGGCTTCGAGGGATCCGGAGGCTTCGACGGTTTCCTCGACGGTTTCGGCGAGGGCGTCGACGTCGACCGAGAGATTGTCGAGAGACTCGATCACACGGGCGCTCTCGTTGGAGGCGGTGCCTGCCTCGGCGCTCTTGATGCGCAACACCTGCGCCGACACCGTCTCGAGCGTGAGCTGGATGTTGGTGAGCTGCGCGTCGATGCGCTCCCACCGAGCACGCAGCTCGTGGTGAAGCTCCACCTTCTGACGGTGCTGCTCCAGGGCGCGCTCGAACCGCTCCCGCGCCACGGGGTCCTGCGCACCCAGCATGCGGGTCGTGAGAAAGGCCTCCTCGTTCTGCAGGCTGCGGACGTCTTCGCGCGACAGGTGCTCGTCGATTTGCTGAAGCTTGAACGCCAGGTCCGAAGCGGCATGGGCGAGAGCGCGCACCCGCTCCACGCTCGGCTGGAGCATGGACTGGTGCAAGGGGTCGGCGCCGGCGATGTCGGCCAGGACGCGGGCCTGCAGCTGGGCGCAAGTGGCGACGCGCGCGGAGTAGGGGTGACGCAGACGGGACAGGTCGAGGTCGGCCGGCGCGGGCAGTGCGTTGTACGAGCGCTCGCGCCAGCGGCTGTAGCGCAGCCAGGTGAGGATGCCGTAGGCGAGCACGCCGGGCACGACGATCACGGGGAGCGCGGCGACAGCGGCGGTGACGCCCGCGGCGGCGAGCACCGCGAGGCCCTCGGGGTTGAGCCAGGTGATGATTGGCGGGGCGGGAGGCTTGTGTTGCACCATGCGCGACGGCTCAGAAGTACGCCGAGATCTGGTGGTACACCTTCTCGATGTTGTCGGCGTTGCCCTTGAGGAACCGGGCGTTGGACCGATCGGCCAGCTGCTTGAGCAGATCGCCGTCCGCGTCGTCGCCATAGGCCACCGTGAACAACCGCGTGCCGTCGGCAGCCTCCGTCGAAGGCATCCGATCCTTCAGATCGTTGAGGCTCTTCTTGCTCGACGTGTCCTTGCCGTCGGACAGCAGCACGATGCCGTACAGGCGGATCGCCCCTTCGGGACGCTTCTTCGCCTTGTCGATCTCCTCCATGGCGAGGATCGTGGCGTCGTACATGGCGGTCTGCCCTTCGGCAAAGAGCCCTTCGACCTGGGAGGCGAGCACCTCGCCGACCTCTCGCACCGGAGCGACGGGACGCAGCGTGCGCACGTCGGAGGAGAACGTGATCACGGCGATCTCGTCGTCCTTTTCCATGGCGCGGATGAAGGACGCAGCCCCCTTCTTCGCGGCGGCCATTTTGCCCTTCTCCTGCATCGACCCGGAGGTGTCCAGGAGCATGTAGACCGTGGAGTGCTTCTTGACCTTGTGCCAGAGCTCCTGGGCGCGGCTGAAGACGTCCTGGGACGGGACCTCGAGAGCGTTGGCGTTGGTCTGCTTGGGATTGACCCCGTGGGCTTCGTCGATGGGAGAAGCCAGGGGGACCGAGGGATCGGTGGGGCGGTAGCCGTACTTGGGGGCCTTGGCCTGCTGGTCCTTGGTGCTCATGAACGCGAGGAACTTTTCCGCAGCCTGCTTGTGCTCGGGAGTGACCCAGTCGGCCTGCACGACACCGGACGGGTGGTTCTCCCAGAAGGTGCCTTCCTTCGGGTAGATCGCGACGAGCTTGAAAGGCATTTGCGCCTTGAACTTGTCGTTGGCGGACACGACGCTGGACTCGTACAGGGTGACGGCGGACAAGTAGGCGGGGCCCTTGGTGCAGAGCTTCTCGGTCATCCACGAGGAGCTCTCGCCGTAGTGGACGATGGATCGCTCGAGGGCGCCGACCCGGTCGATGATCTTGGGGTTCTTGAGGTCGTCGACGGTGAGGCCGGAGGTCTTGCCTGCGACGGCGTAGATGCTCGACATGACGGAGAGCATCGCGGAGGTGGAGAAGTCGGGGTGGCTGTGGCCGAATCGGAAGGCGCCCCACTCGGGGTGCTTGTAGGTGGCCCACCCCTTGGGATCCGCGGCGACCTTGAAGATCTCGTCCCAGCCGATGGGCTTCGTCGGCCAGCCCAGCGCCTGGGCCATCGGCTCCCACATGGCGATCACGAGACCCGACATCACCGAGGGCCGCGGATTGTCGATGAACGCATGCCCGGTTCGTGTCTTCCACGTCGTGTTGATGAGGTCGATCCACGATCCGCCCGCAGGACTCCAAATGTGCGGCTTCTCCTTGCCGTCGAGCACCTTCTGCATCGACTCGCCCGACTTCATGTGGATGAGCTTCACCTTGATCGGCTTGTCGCCCACCGATGCCTTCGTCGCCTCGAACGACCGCGCGACGTCTTCGATCCACTCCTTCTTTCCGTCGGATGACGACACGACGATCTCGACGGAGGGGCCCGAGGGTGTCTTGTCCCCGGCTGCAACCGCGCCGGAGGCGGTGGCGCTCGCCGCGAGGGACGGCTGGTCCGGCGACTTGGAGCGCCCGACGGCGAGGTAGATGACGACGGCGCAAACGACGAAGAATGCGCTGACGATGGCGATGCTGAGTCCACGGCCCTTCATTCCCGACCTCCGGGAGGAGGGCTAACACGGCCGGC
>JAKLDZ010000329.1 GCA_022703255.1 Myxococcota bacterium
CTTGCACGCACCGACGTTCTCGGTTCCGACAGGGCCCGTGTAGCAGGTCACCGAGGAGTTCGGCAGGCAGGCACAATCGGCGCCGCTCTCGTTCACCAGACCGTCGCAGTCCTCGTCCAGTCCTGTCGCGTCGCAGGCCTCGGCTGCCGGTGTGATCTCGCCTTCGCAAGGCGCCCAGCCCTGACCGTTGGCGTAGCACTTCTGGATTCCCGCCTTGCAGGTTCCGACACCGTTGGTCGCGGGCGGGCCGGAGTAGCACTCCCGGGTAGCATCCGGTGTGCACGCGCACCCCTCGCCGTCCTCGTTCGTCTGGCCGTCGCAGTCGTCGTCACCATCCGTGAGACAAGTCTCCGTCGCCGGCAGCACCTCACCCACGCAATCGCTGTAGCTCTTGCCGTCGCTCTGGCAGGTCTTCTCGCCCGCAACGCAAAGGCCTTCGCCCTCGGTCCCAGGCGTGCCGCTGTAGCAGGAGGTCTTGGTGCCAGGGACGCATACGCACTGAGCGCCTTCTTCGTTGGCCTTGCCGTCGCAGTCCTCGTCCTCGGGCGTGGCGCACGTCTCGGTCCCGGGCGTCACCTCGCCCACGCACTGTCCGAATCCGGTCCCGGCTGCGTTGCATGTCTGCTCACCAGCCTTGCAGATGCCGACGTTCTTCGTGGACGCGAGGCCCGAGTAGCAGGATTGCGTGGCTCCCGGCACGCACGCGCACCCTTCGCCCTCTTCGTTCGCCTGTCCGTCGCAGTCGTCATCGCCCAACGTGAGGCACGTCTCAGTCGCGGGCACGACTTGGCCCGTGCAGTCTCCCCAGGCCGAGCCGTCGGTCAGACAGGTCTTCACGCCAGCCGTGCACATGTCCTTGCCGAGCGTTCCATCCGGGCCCGTGTAGCAAGCGTCCGTCGCTTCGGGAGTGCAGAAGGTCGCGCTTCCACCCGTGCCCGCGGTTCCTGCTCCGCCAGCCGTGCCTGCGGCGCCAGCCTCACCAGCCATGCCTGCAGCACCGGCCTCACCGGCCATGCCCGCAGCACCGGCCTCACCGGCCATGCCCGCTGCGCCAGCTTCGCCTGCGGTGCCTGCTGCACCGGCATCCCCCGCAGCGCCCGCAGCACCGGCTTCGCCTGCGGTGCCTGCTGCACCGGCTTCGCCCGCTGTGCCGGCCGTTCCCGCGGCGCCAGCCTGACCCGAGCTACCTGCGGCACCACCGGTACCTGCGCTGCCGCCCTTGCCAGCCCCGCCACCTTGCCCGGCAGTACCGGCCGCACCGGCCGCACCGCCCGTGCCTGCAGATCCGCCCTTGCCCGCTGTGCCCGCGGATCCGCCTTTGCCGGCTGAACCGCCCTTGCCCGCCGATCCTCCGGTCTCCGCGCCGGCCGAACCGCCGGTGTCGTCGGTGCCTTCTCCTCCGTCCTCGCAGCCAATGCCAAAGCAGCCGGCCATGAGACCGACGGCTACCCACACCACCATTGTCTGGACGTTTCGCATGCGCGGTATGAGACCGCATGCCGGTGCGTCCGTCAATCTATACAGCCTCACCACCCTCATGCGGATTCGGAGCCGCCCGTGAACGGGGGCGTCCCCCGGGGAAAAAGGCTCCCTATTCCAGGTCAGCTTCCCTGCGAACGCTCCACGGTTGCATCGGGGTCGAGGGGATCGTCGGCCGCGTGCGCGCCTGCAGCGGAACCCGCGCCTCCGTGGCACCCGACGTGGTGGTGACCCCCCGCGTCTCCGTGGCACCCGATGCAGAGCGACTCCCCGAGAGACCACGCGCGGCGCTTCGGAGAAGTGCATTGACGTCCTCCGACGCGACGGTCCACCCTGCCGCCATGAAGCCGTCCCTCCGAATCGTCTGCGCGTTCGCCATGCTCCTGCTCCTCGGTTGCAGCTCGGAAGACGAATCGTCCGGGTCCGCCGGCGCGGCAGGTGCGTCGGGTGCGGCAGGGAGTACCGCCGGCGCGGCAGGTGCGTCGGGTGCGGCAGGGAGTACCGCCGGCGCGGCCGGCGCAGCAGGCGCAGCGGGCGAAGCGGGCGCCGCAGGTGCCGCGGGACTCGGAGGTTCGTCGGGTGACGCCGGTGTCGATGCGTCCCTCCCCGAGGACGCATCCGACGACACCGTATCCACCAGCGATGGTGCGACGAAAGTTGTCGCAACGATCGAGACGTCCAAGGGCTCGATCGTCCTGGAGCTCGACCCGTTGGCCGCGCCGATCACGGTTGCGAACTTCCGCAAGTACGCCGACGACGCGTTCTACGACGGGCTCATCTTCCATCGTGTGATCAAGGACTTCATGATCCAGGGCGGCGGGCTGGATCCGGACATGAAGACGAAGTCGGCGACCTACCCGCCGATCGTGAACGAGGCCAAGACGAGCGGGCTTTCGAACGTGCGCGGCACCATCGCGATGGCCCGCACTTCGGCGCCGAACTCGGCGACGACCCAGTTCTTCATCAACACCGAGGACAACACCTACCTCGATCCGGGGGATGCCAGTCCCGACGGCTACGCGGTCTTCGGCAAGGTCGTCCAGGGCATGGACGTCGTGGACACCATCGAGGCCGTAGAGACCACGACCGTCGGCATGTACAAGGACGTCCCGGTGGAGGACGTCCTCATCGCCTCCGTGAAGGTCGAGGACAAGTAGAGCCCGGCGGGGCTACAGCATGATGTTGGCGGGAAGCCCCAGGGCGAGCCATGCCGCGTTGCCCATCAGGTAGACGACGAGCTGGATCGTCCCGACATGGGTCAGCAGAATGCAGTCGCGCGGCGTCAGCCCCCGTCGCAATCGCGGGCGATAGAAGGCGATCTGCGCGACAGGCGCCGCGATCATCAAGGCTTCGCGCACGCCGATCACTCCACCGATCAACCCCCCCACGAGAAGCGCCGCACTCGCCGCCAGCAGCCCGTCGATGATCCACCGCGCCCCGCGCGCCCCGTGGACTACCGGGTAGGTCGGGATCCCTTCGGCGCGATCTCCGTCGAGATCCCGGAAGTCGTAGAGGATCTCGTAGCTGAGCTCGAAGCACACGAAGAAGGCAGCGAGCAGCGCCACGGCGTGCCAGCTCATGGCGCGAGGGGCGGCGAGGAGCGGATAGACGAACCCGGTGAAGACGAACAGCACCGCGGACATGAAGTTCTTGAGGAAGTAGATCTCCTTGAAGCGCGACAGGCCGCGATGGGTGGGGACGACCCGGTAGTTGTAGCCGAGGCCGATGAGCTGGACCGCGAGGCGCGCGGGGAGCACCGCAGGCCACAACCAGGCAGTCACCGCAGTGGACACCACGAGGGTCGCGACCGCGACGGTCTGGAAGCCGCGACGGGCACGCGCCACGCGTTCGGTTCCGGGGATGCCGTTGCGCAAGTCCTCCGCGAGATCCGTGATGCGGTTGAGCAGGTTGATGACGAACCAGTCCGCGCCGCCGACCAGAGCGAGCACCACCAGATAGCGTCCCGTCATCAACCAGCCGAAGGTCACGGTCGCCGCCATCGCGATGAGCACGATGTGGAACCGGGCGACCGACACCGAGTCCCGCAGGAGGGCGACGAAGGAGTCTGCGGCTCGAGAGCTGGGCGGCGTCCCTGTCGTTGCGCCCGAACCGGCCGTCATCGATCCGCCTCCTCATGATCAGGGCCGAACATGCGCCGCATTGTAGGGCGAGACGCCCGCACATCAATCGAGCGGACGTCTCGCAGGCGCAGGACCGGAAGATGCGTGGGAAGGCCCCCGCTCAGGGGGTCGTCATCCAGATGCGAGCGGTCTCGTACGTGTAGGTCTCGGGATACCACGAGGCGGGAACCGTGCCGTTCAGGCCCAGCTGGGCTGCGGGGGCCTGCAGGTAGTCTCTCAGCGCCTGCTGGTACGGCACCGGCAGGATCGTGTTCGGGTTCTTGCGCAGCGGGTACCCGTCGCCGCCGGTCGCCATGAAGTTGATCGTGACGACGTCGATCTTCGCGGGCGCCGTCTGGCTGAACTGCCCGTTCTGGTAGATCACCCCGCCCGAGGTCCCGGTCCACCAATCGTACAGTCCGATCTCCGTGATCCGCGTGCCCGGAGTCGTCTCGTTGCCGTCAGCATCTCCCACGCGCGCAGTCCCCGCGGGATTGACCGTGATCCACATCCCGGAGATCTGCGGGAACTGCCCGGCAGCGGTCGGCAGCTTCGAGACCCCGAGCTCCAACGCCTGCTTGAGAATCTGCGGCGTCACGTCGTGCACGACAGCCACGAAGTTGGAGAACGGCAGGATGCTGAACGTGTCGTACTCGGTGAGCGGCCCCACCGGGATCACGCTGTCGTTGCGGATCCCGCCGCCGTTCATGATCACCACCCGCGGCACCGTGCCCGTCCCGGCTTTCTCCGCCTCGTGGAGCATCCCGTCCGCCACGAGATCCCCGAGGTTCGTCTCCTTGGTACGAACGTCGTTCTTGACCCCGTGCAGCGGCACCTCCGTGGTCGCGATCTGGTTCGCCTTCAACGAGCTGATGTGGCTCGACACGGGCGTGACCACGTAGTTCTGGACCTCCGCATCGGGCGTCACCTTGTCCGCGTCACCAGGGTCCGCCGTCACGCGCACCGGACCGCTGCTGGTGTCGATCGCCGTGATCTTGCCGTCCTTGTCGAAGGTGGCCACGAGCCGTCCGACATACTTGTAGAGCGCGTTGGTGGTCACGATCGGCGTGTCCACGTTGGTCTTGTCCTTGACCAGCATCGGATACGGTTTCGCCGGATCCAGCACGTCGCCGGGGAACAGAACGGTGGAAGCGTTTGCGAGCAGGTCGTGGCCGCCGCCAGCGACGACGATGTCGACGCCGTGCAGTTGCGGAACGAGCGCGACATCCTCGACGATGGCTTGCAGGTGGCTCAGCAGGACGATCTCGTTGATCCCCGCGGCTTCGAGGGCGTCGACCTCGGTCTGGGCCGCCGCGACGAGATCGCTGTTCACCGTAACGGCGCCCATGTTCGAGAGCTCGGGCAGGAGCTTGGTCGTCAGCCCGACCAGACCGACCTTCTCGCCGTTGACGTCGAGCACGACGCGTTTGGCGATGCGCCCCGAGGTGACCAGGCCCGACAGGTTGGAGTCGGCGCTGAAGTCGAGGTTCGCCGAGAGGAACGTGGGCTTCGGAGCATCGGTGAAGCTCTCGATGAAGCTCTTCAGAATCCCGGTGCCGAAGTCGAAGTCGTGGTTGCCAACCGCGATCGCGTCATAGCCGATCATCTCCATCGCCATCGCGTCGTAGTACGGCGCTCCCTTGTCGAGGCTCGCGTCGAACTCCGGGCCCGGCAGGTAGTTGTCGCCCGAGGACACCATCAGCACGCCCGCCTTCACTCCGCCGCCCGGATCGGCCATGCCCGCGGTCTTCAGGTTCTTCGCGACCGCGGCGAAGCGCGCCACGCCGCCGTAGTTCGGGGTCGACGATCCATAGTCGACGAGGCGTGACTCCATGTCGTTGCTGTGGAGAAGGGTCAGTCGCAGGGGGCTCGACGCCGGAGCGCCGCCCGACCCGGCCGTCCCTCCCGTACCTGCCGAACCACCGGTTCCCGCGGAGCCTGAGCTCCCGGCGGAACCACCCGTTCCCGCGGAGCCTGAGCTCCCTGCGGAACCACCGGTTCCCGCGGAGCCTGAGCTCCCTGCGGAACCACCGGTCCCCGCCGAACCTGCCGATCCTCCCTTGCCTGCCGACCCGCCCTTGCCCGAGGAGCCCGCCTTGCCCGCAGCGCCCCCTTCTCCCTGTCCGGCGCTCCCGCCCTCTCCTTCCGAGGTGTCCGCGTCGTCTCCGCCGCAGCCACCGGTCATCACCGGCACAGAGAGCAGTGCGGCCAACGCAATCGCGATCCCGAAGCGCATGTTCGTCAAGTTCATCTTCCTACCCTCGTCCCGTAGCGGGTCCGTATCCGTGCACACTTCCTGGTGGACTGGTGAAGGACCGGACGCGTCGGGGGGGCCCCGCGCTCCGCAGCCCTCAACCATTCGTGAGGAAGCGCAAAGCCTACCTCCCCGACCTCGCCCGTGTCGAGGTGCCAGGCTCGCGCCCGGTGCGGGACGCCAACGCGTCTGGGTGACCCGCGCCTGCGGCACCGATCACGCCGCCGAGACCCTCCGAGCCGCCACGAAGGACTCCGTGGGGATGTTCGGCGGCCGAGCCTCAGCGCTGCCTGTGAGGCCTCCCCGCGAACCTCATCAGCATCTCGAGCTGCCCCTGCGTCAGGTGTACCCCCGCCTTGACCCGATCCCCCTCGGGCTCGAAAGCGATCGGATCGATGAATCGAACCCGCACGAACGCCACCTTCACCGTCGTCGCTCGCTCGACCGCCTCGGTCAACGCAGCCGCGTCCGCTCTCGCTTGATCCGCCCCCTCGCTCTGCGCGTCGACCGCGATGTCGGCTCCGCCATCGGCCCCGAGCCGAACCCCGATTCTCGCCGAGCGGATCGTCCCGGGAATTGCAGGCGCGTGAGGCCACCGCAGCGTCATCGAGGGCTCCTGCACCTGCGTGATGACCGCTTCCGTGGACGACTCCTCGGGGAACCCTCCGGTCCCCTCGAACCGAGGAAGCTGCGGGGCGAGGGCGTCCGGCAGGACCACCACGAACGACGGGGCCACTACTCCGATCACTTGCTTGCGACCGCGCACCGTCACACGCGCCGCCGGGATCGTGCCCAGCTTCGTCCACTCCCCCGCTGGAGCGCTGCGCGCGACCAGGACGTCGATCGCCGCCTTGAGCTTCTCGTCCGGCAGGCCGTGCTCGCCGACGATGACTGCCGCATCGTCGTGGTTCACTCCGCTCGACGCCACGAAAACGCGTTCGAAGTCCCGGACCGGCTCGATCCCTGTTCCCTCGAGCAGGACCTGGACGTCCTCGAGCTCCGAGAGCTTCGGTGCGAGCGCATGCCCGCGCAGGCGGTCGATGCGGATCATG
>JAKLDZ010000033.1 GCA_022703255.1 Myxococcota bacterium
ACCAGGGCATCGGCGGGTTCGACCGGGTGATGGGGTCCAACGGTCAGGCGCAGTACGCCGCGCGGGACATCGCCGACGCGTGTCACATCCTGCTGCGGCACTACGAGCACACGTACGTGGTGCCGGGGGAACGGTTCCCCCGGAAGACGGAGACCTCCGATCCGCGGGAGCGCGACGTCTCCGAGGCGCCGCACGTCGACGGGGAACACGTCGGGTTCCGAACCATCGGAGAGGTGTTCTCCACGGAGCTCAATCCTGGGAGGAAGAAGCCCTTCGACATCCGGTCGGTGATGCGCGCGGTGGTCGATCGCGACGACGCGCCGTTCGAGCGCTGGAACGCGTGGCGTCATGCGGAGAACGCGGTGGTCTGGGACGCGCGGCTCGGCGGCAATCCGGTGTGCCTGATCGGGATCGAGTCGAAGCCGTTGCCGCGTTTCGGGGCGGTTCCCGGGGACGGTCCGGAGGGGTGGACCGGCGGGACGTTGTTCCCGCAGTCCTCGAAGAAGGTCGCGCGAGCGATCAACGGGGCGAGCGGGAACCGACCGGTGGTCGTGCTGGCGAACCTGTCGGGGTTCGACGGTTCGCCCGAGTCGATGCGAGAGCTGCAGCTGGAGTACGGCGCGGAGATCGGCAGAGCGGTCGTGAACTTCTCGGGACCGATCGTGTTCACGGTGATCTCGCGATACCACGGGGGTGCCTACGTGGTCTTCTCCTGCGCGTTGAACGACAACCTCGAGGTCTCCGCGGTCGAGGGAGCGCACGCGTCGGTGATCGGTGGCGCTCCCGCGGCGGCCGTGGTGTTCCCGGCAGAGGTGAAGGCGCGGACCATGTCCGACGCGCGGGTGCGTGCCGCCCAGGCGGAGCTTGCGCGGGCATCCGATGCGGAGAAGCGGCGGCTGTCGGCGAAGCTCGACGAGGTGTTCAAGGCGGTCTACGCGGAGAAGCAGGGGGAGGTCGCCGCGGGGTTCGACCGGGTTCACAGCGTTCAACGCGCGCTGGACGTGGGATCGATTCACACGGTGCTTCCGACCTCGAGGCTGAGACCCTACCTGATCGAGGCCGTGGAGCGGGGCATGCGTCGGGATCCGGGACGCTGCGTGCTCCAGAGCACTCCGCCTGCGCTCTTCGCCGAGTCCGAAGAGCTCGTGGGCTGACCGATCCGCTCCCGTGGGCGCTGCCGGCTCCCGTTCCTCCCGCGACGTGCTAGTAGTCTCTCACTCCCCAGCCCCCCGCGCGCTCCATGGAGATCCGCTTTCGAATCGCTGGCATCCCGGTCAAGATCCTGCCTGCGTTCTGGCTGGTGAGCCTCTTGCTCGGCTGGGGCCCCGGTGGGTTCAAGAGCGTCGTCGTCTGGATCCCGTGCGTGTTCGTCGGCGTGCTCTGCCACGAGCTCGGCCATGCCCTCGTCGCCAGGAGATTCGGTGGCAAGCCCGAGATCACGCTCTACGCCATGGGAGGGCTCACGCACACCCACGAGCGAGCCGCGCTCGGACGCTGGCGATCCATCGCGGTGAGCCTTGCAGGCGCGGGCGCGGGGTTCCTGCTCGGCGCGCTGACCCTCGCGGTTGCCGCGGCGGTGAGCGGTGGCGACGGGACCGCGATCGAGCGGCTGCAGCGCGCTGGGGCGTTGACCCTGTCGCCAGGCGCGCAAGCGAGTCCGCTCGCGCTCGCTGCCGGCTACCTGATCTGGATCAATCTCGGCTGGGGCGCGGTGAATCTGATCCCGGTGCTGCCGTTCGACGGGGGCAACGTCGTGCGGGAGCTGCTCGGCGGCGGCGAGCAGGGGTGGCTCCGGGCCGCGTGGGTCTCGGTCATCGCAGGGCCGATCGTCGCGGTGGCTGCGTTCGTGTCCGGGTGGACCTGGGCAGGGTTGCTGTTCGGGCTCGCCGCGATGCAGACCGGCCGCGAGCTGATGGCGCAATGGCGCCGGCTGGCGGACAAGCGAGACGGGCTGTACGAGCGCATGGATGGGGCGGCCAAGGCGCTCCACGCGGGCGAGCTCGAGCGCGCTGCCGCCGAGGCCGAGGCAATCCTGCGCGTCGCGCGGGGCGCGGGTGTGAAGCAGGGAGCGGCTCACATCGTGGCGTTTGCCCGCGTGCAGGCGGGACGCCCCGATCTCGGTCTGGCTGCGTTGGAGGCGCTTCCTGCTGGCGAGGCGGACGACATGTTGCTCGGGGTGTGTCTGCTGGAGATGGGGAGAGCCGACGAAGCGGCCGGGCACTTCGAGGTGGCGGTGGTTCACGGCGAGGAGCGCTCGCGCGAGCTGCTCGAAGAGGCGCTGGAGCAGGCGGGGGACTCGGACAGGACGCGCGAGATCCGGGCGCGAATGCGCGCGCGCGAGGAGGCGGGGGAGGGGACGCCCCGCGGCGAGTGACGGCGCAGTAGCGGCGTCAGTCGGCCCGAACGAATCCGAGCGGGGCCAGCAGCCGGAGGATGTCATCGCCAGATGCCGGGAGGGAGCAAACGACGCGGCTGAGCTGGCGTCTCGCCCAGCCCGGAGTCCGATCCGAGCTGGCCAGCAGAGGCGCCACACCCAACATGGATCTCGATACCCGCAGTCTGTCGCGATCGAAGGACGCCAGGGAACCGAGGGCCTCCTTGCCCCGGACCCCACGCACGATACGCGAGACGAGCGCATCGACCTCCGCGATGCCGAGGTTGACGCTCTGCGAGCCCAACGGACTCGCGAGGTGAGCGGCGTCGCCAGCGAGCCAGCAACGTCCCTTGCCGAAGGAGGTCACCAGGCGGCGATCGAAGCGGGCGGCGGCAGACCAGCGCAGCGACGTGGGCACCGGTCGGAACCAGGGCGCGCGCTCGGCGAGGAGGCGGAGCGCGAGGGGGCGGTCGAAGACGGAAGCCTGCGCGCTGCAGGGCGCGTCCTCGGCGCGGGCCTTGTGACGCGACAGATCGTGAGGTGAAGTGGAGGGAACCAGAAAGCTCCACCGGCATCGATGCGAGTCGAGGGGCAAGCAGAGCGTCGGCACGGCGAGCTCGATGTGAAGCTCGCGAGGGAGCTCGGAATCCACCTGCAGGTCGAGGAAGGCGAAGACCTCGGGCAGACCCGCAGAGGTCTGCGCCATTTGCAGCAGACGGCGAACCGTCGAGTCGTGCCCGTCGGCGCCAATGACGAACGATGCGTGGTCCGTGAGGGTTCGGGTCGGACGCGGTAGAGCCGTCGCGTTCGAGGGCGGGGGCGGGAGCTCCTCGATGACGACCTCGACCCGAGGATCGCGAACCGACAGCGACGAGAGGCGGTGCGACCACTCGACCTGCACGCCGCGGCGTGCGAGTTGCCGCAGGAGCATGCCCTCGAGCACGTCTTGTCCGATGGCCAATGCGAAAGGCGCGGGTGAGGGCGGCGTGAGGTGCGCGACAGGCTCCCCCGACTCGTGCAGCACGATGTCTCGAAACGCGAGGCCCGCATCGCGAAGGTCGTCAGCCATGCCCGCCTCGCCGAGCACGTCGAGCGTGCGGGCGTGCAGGATCGACGAGTAGCCGTGGCGTGCCGTCGCGGACGCAGCATCGATGATGCGGACCGTGAGATGGCGATCGGCGCACAGCAGGGCAGCGGTCATGCCGACCGGTCCAGCGCCGACCACGAGCACGTCCTGGTGTGGCCTCGAACGCATGGGAAATCCCGTGGGGTGCAGGCGATGTGGAGGCGCCCGAGTCGAAGCCTCGGGACATTGGATGCCGTTCGCAACGGCGTCGATGCGGCGGTGCACTATCGTCGCGGGACCGCGTCCGTTCCGTGCGCAAGAGCGGAGCGGGCGTCCATCGAAGCCGAAGCGACCGGACACGTTGACGAGGCGAAGGACGCGGCGTACAGAGTGAGGCTCATCGCGGGGGGGGAGATACGATGATGAAGGCACCGTGCGGACACGAGGAGGGGCTGTTCGACTACGGAGAGGCGGTGCGGCGTCTCGACGGGCAGCCTGACCTGTTCGGGATGATTGCGTCGATTCTCGCCGAGGACTGCCCGCGGGATCTCGAGGCGATGCGGGCTGCGCTGGACACCGGCAACGCGGAGGCGCTCGCGTTCTGTGCGCACAAGATGAAGGGGTCGTTGAGCGCGATCGCGGCGAACCCGGCGCGGGCCGCCGCGCGCAAGCTCGAGGTGCTGGGGCGCGAGGGGGATCTCGCAGCTGCACGCGAGGCCTATCCGGATCTGGAGCAGCGGGTCCGCGCGCTGCTGATCGCTCTGTCGCCGTACCTTCAGCACGAGGCGTGAGCGCGGAACCACGGCGTTGCCTGTGGTACGCTCCGGCCAATGGCCACCCGAGACACCACGACCGTGCGTCGCCCAGCGGGATCGGACCCGATCGCACGCTGGGCAGCGCGCAACGGGTTCAACTACCAGCCAGTCCCCGACCACGAGTGGTTCGCGGCGTGGGAGCCGTTCGAAACCATGGTCGCGCCCCCTGCGTGGTTCAACGCCGTGTCCGGTGCCTACCGGAGCGGCCACGTCACCATCGCCGAGCCCTGGCTCGCCGACGAGGGATTCGAGCCGATCGATCGAACGCTGGTGGCATTCGTGGTCCACCCGCGGCTGCGCGGGAAGGCGTCGGCGCGGGTGGGCGAGTCGTTCCTCACGCGCGTGGCGTACGTGGGGAGTGCGCCGCCGCCGAGGGCGAAGGTGGGCGATCCGCGCTGGGACGAGCGAGCGACGACGTACGCGCCGATCGGCACGGAGCCTGGGGCGGTGCTGCTGCCCGGGCTGCGGGAGCTGCTCTTGGCGTGGCGGTTCGAGGGGCACCTGGAGCTTCGGCCGCGGGGGATGATCCTCCACGTGGCGGGTCTTCACCCGAACGAGGAGAGTCTGGACAAGCTGATGCGATTTGTTCCGCTGGCCGTGGACAAAGCCCTGGGCGCCTGACTGGCTTGCATCGGCGGCGACGCAGCGCGTAGTCTTGAGGACCTCGGAAGGAGCGCCCCATGCGAAGCTGGCCAGTCGTCCTTGCGGTCACCCTGTTCTCCATTCCTGCTGCGGCCGTGACTCAGCCCGGCGATACGAAACCGATCCCCTATGACATGGGGTGCGCCTCGGGAAAGCCCGCCGGACTCCTGGCGACCTTCGCCTGCGTCTGCGACCAGCCCGGCGTGTGCAATATCGGCGACCCCTGCTCCGGCGGGAGCACGTCGTGCGACGACGGGCAGAACGGCACGTGCGAGTCCACGATCTGGCACGAGTACAACGACAACACGTGCATCCCGTCGAATCACAGCGGGCTCGATCCGCAGGCCGAGGCGATGGTGTTGCCGGAGACGTTCCAGCCCACGTGTCCGCTGGAGTTCAAGGTCGTGACGCGCGGCACGGCGATCTTCGGGGACATCTTCGGCTGGTACAACGTGACGGGGCAGAAGCCGGCGTTGGACGAGCTGCACCCGATGTTGGCGTGCGATGCGCCGGCGGGGACGGTGGTGACGTTGTCGATCCAGAACGACCCGGCGTATCTCGGTGGGGAGATTGGGTTCTTCCTGGCGACGCCGGAGTCCCACACGCAGAGCGGGACGATCGCGAACGGCAATCCCTGCGCGAGCCTCGATCGAGTCAAGAACGGCGAAGGCTACGTGTACTACTCGCAGCGGGCGTACAACCCCGACGCCAAGGGCTCCGAGTCGCTGATCCACCTGCTCATGTTCGACAGCAGGATCGCGGAGCACAAGTTCTACTTCGCCTGGGAGGACTGGTTCGGCTCGGCGGACAACAACTTCACCGACCTGGTCACCAGCGTCAGCGGGGTCGAGTGCGCGGGCGGCGGGCTCGCCTGTGACACCGGAAAGAAGGGCGCGTGCGCCGTCGGTGTCACCAGCTGCACCGGTGGCAGCGGAGGCCCCCAGATCGACTGCTTGCAGACGTTCCAGGGCGAGGCCGAGAAGTGCGACGGATACGACAACGACTGCAACGATCTCATCGACGACAACGCGACCTGTCCGGCGAACATGCAGTGCTATCAGGGGCGGTGTGTCGGCGACTGCACCATGGGCGAGTTCCCGTGCAAGGAAGCGGGCACGGTCTGCGACCCGTCCACGCGCCTGTGCGTTCCGCCGAGCTGCAAGGGCGTGGTCTGCGATCAGGGGAAGGCCTGTCGCGACGGTCAGTGCACCGCGCCGTGCGAAGGCGTGGTGTGTCCCCATGGCCAGCAGTGCATCGCCGACGCGTGCATCGACCTGTGCGAGGGCGTCCAGTGCGGGGTCGCCGAGACCTGCAGGAGCGGCCTGTGCTTCGTGAAGTGCGGCCAGTGCAACGGCGCGTCGTGCGAGGCTCCTCTCAAGTGCGATCTGCAGTCCGGCGAGTGCCAGGACCCGTCGTGCACGCCCGCTTGCGGCGCCAACGAGTGGTGCGACAACGGTACGTGTCGCAACCCGTGCTACGGGGCCAAGTGCCCGACGGGCCAGGTTTGCGATCAGGGCAAGTGCGTGGTTGGCGAGCTCCCCGACGCCGGGGAGCCGGATGCGGTGGTGTTCAATCCCGATGCAGGGAGTGCGGGGAAGGGTGGAAGCATGTCGTATCCCGACGCAGCACCGGACGCCGCGGCATCGGACGCAGCGGGGGAGTACAAGGGGTATCCGACGGCGGAGGAGTCGGGATGCGGGTGCCGCGTCAGCTCATCCTCCCGACCCGTCGCGTGGCTCTCCGCGCTGATCGGAGCCCTCGGCATCCTGGCACGCCGCTCCCGTCGCGCGTGACCCCCGCACATCCCCACGCATCAACCCCCCGGCATCGACCGTCCCCGCGACAGTGACCGCGTGCTCACGGTGCGGAGCCGGCCACGGCTCGGGACGTGGTCCCGCTCGGGCGCGCAGAGGCTTGCCTCCGAGGAACGACCGAGATGATGGCGAGGGGGAGATGCGGGGTCGCGGCTCAGGCGGAGGCGCTCAGCATGCGGCCGAAGTCCTCGTCGACCGCGTACTCGAACAGCCAACCGATCATGGGCAGGGTGGTGAAGAACGCTTCGAACTCGTCGAGCTTGCCGACGCCGGGCGGGCGGCGGCTGTCCGCGGCGAGCCGGGCGAGAGCGCGGGCGGAGGTGCGCAGGTCACCGGCGGCGATCAGGGCTACGCGGCAAGCGGCGCGTTCGGCAGCGGAGAACGCCTCGCGGGCTTCGATCTCCGCGGCGGCCGGATCGGTGAGCAGGTTCTTCCAGGCGGCGAGCTCCTCGGGGCTCAGGATCTCGGCGATGCGCGCGCCGAGGGCTGCTGCCGGGGAGTCCTCGCCCTGGGCGTCATTGCCTTCACACGCCGCGAGAAGTGCCGGGACGATCAGGTCGCGGTCGCCTTCGGGGACGGGCGCGAGGGCTGCGCACTCGGCTCTGGCGATCATGATGCCGTAGGTCGCGACCCAGGCGAGCTCGGGAGCGGGAGCGGACAGCTGATCGGTACGGATTGCGATCGTGGGGACTTCGCCCGCGTGGATGGCCAGGGGCGGAGCGTTGTCGGCGGATCGCAGGAGCCGGGCCTGGATCCCCAGCCCCTCCTGGATCCTCTCGAACACCTTGCCTGGACCGGTGCGGGGATCGACGCCCGTGAGGCCATCGTCGGATGGGGCGGGCCACATCCGAGCGCACAGGTCGAGCAGTGCGGAGGAGAAGGGCGTGGGTTCGGGGAGCGGACCGGCGGCGGAGACCACGAACGGTTTGAGCCCGGCGACGGCGTCGAACTTCTCGAACTGCTTGCGCAGCTCTGCGACGGCGCTCTTGGTCCAGGGATCGACCGGGGCGGCGCCGAGCAGGGCGGAGAGGATGGCCCACGCCCAGTGCTTGTGACCGCCGTCGTAGGCGAGGTGAGCGGCCTCGATGAGCCGCTCGGCGTAGGGGGGGCCGAAGCCGAGGAGGCGACCGATGAGGGGCAGGCGTTCGGTGCTGCGTGACGGGTCGGCCTCGACGATTCGGAGCAGGTTCTCGATGGATTCGCGAGAGGGAGCGAGCTCGACGAGGCGGAGCAGGTACTGCTCTCCGCGTGCGGCGTCGTGGAGGTTCTCGAAGCAGATCCGGGTGAGGGCGCGAAGCGCCTCGATGCGCTCGGGGCGCGTGCCGGCCTCGGTGCGTGCGTCGAGCAGGTCGGCGAGCTGGGCGTAGTCCCCGCGCTGCTCGAGGACGGACCGCAGGGAGGCGAGGGCGGTACCGTGGGCGGGGTCGTAGCTGAGGGCGATATCGAGGGCTTCGACGGCGGCTTCGGGGTCGCGCTCGGCGAGGATGGATCCGCGCAGGGCCCACATGTCGGCGAGCTCCGCGGGGTCGGTGGAGGTCTGGATGAGGTCCTCGAGGGCGGTGAGAGCCTGGTCGGCACGGCCGGTCCTGCGGTAGTGCTGCAGCAGGCGTCGCTGCAGTGCGGAGTCGGAGACTCCGGCTTCCACGGCGAACTCGAACCAGGCACCGGCTTCGTCGGGGCGCGCGAGGTCGGTCTCGAACAGCTCCCCGATGCGTCGGAGCAGGCCGCCGCGAGAGTCAGCCTCGCGTGTGACGAGAAGCGCCTTGAGCAGATGCAGCGCGGCGTTGGCGGGTTGGGCCTGCTTGCGGAGCAGGTCGGACATGGTGTCGAGGGCAGGAGAGAGCAGCGGGGCGACGAGGAGGGCGCCGCGCAGGCTTTCCTGGGCCTTGTCGAGGTCACCGGCGCGCAGGTGCAGTGCACCGCACCGGAACATCGCATGGGCGCGCTGCGCGGGAGTGAGCGAGCTCGCCATGTCCTGCAGGATGCGATCGTACAGGGAAAGGGCGCCCGCATCGTCGCCGGCCTCGAAGCGAGCGTCGGCCACGAGCGCGGCGGAGGCGGGCACGTTCGGGTCGATGGCGAAGGCGATCTCCGCCAGCTCCCTGGCCTCCTCGGGGTGATCGGTGCGCGCGGCGATTTCGGAGGTTCTCCCGATGCGACGGGCCATGGCGGCGGGGTCGGCATTGGCGGGCGAGGCGGTACGCTCGAAGGCGAGCTCGGCCTCGACGCTGGCGAGCCAGGCGTAGTCGAGGTCCTTGCGCTCGAGGGCGATGGTGGCGATGGCGTCCCACGCCTCGATGTCGTCGGGCCACGCGGCGACGGCTCGCTCGTACCAGCCGATGGCTTCGTTCGGGTCACGAAGCTTCGCGTCGTCGCCCCGGAATCGGAGCTGCTCTCCGCGCATCTGCTCGGTCAGGGTCTCCTCGTCGGGGACGGGAAGCAGGGCGGCGGTGGAGCGCCAGGTCTTGACGCCACGGCCGAGTCCGCGAAGGGCGTCGGTCGCGAGGGAGTTGTCGGGATCGAGGGTTCGCGCCTCGCGGTAGAGGGAGAGCACGCGTCCCTTGAGCTTGATGTTCTGGTCGCAGTATTCGGCCAGGTGGCACAGCACCATGGCGCCGAGACGCTTGGGGAGTCGGGCCAGATGACGTCGCCGCAGATCGATGTACTGCGAGTGGTCTGCGCGACGCTGCGCCATGGTGGCGAGCCACAGGGCGCTGTCGGCTTCGATCTCGGCAGCGCGCGGGCCGGAGCTCTTCACACGCAGCAGGCTCTCGGCGTCTTTCGAGCGGTCGAGGGCGAGGTCGTAGAGCCTCACCAGCTCGCGACGCATCCAGGTGGAGGTCCAGCCGTCGCCCGAGAGCGCGCCGGCGTCGACCCGCGCTTGCAGCTCCCGCGCGAGCTCCTCGAATCTGCGGGAGTTACGCAGCAGACGGGTGAGCTTGACGGCGGCGTCGTCGTCGGAGGGATTCGCCTCGAGGAGCTTGCGCAGGAGGCGCTCCTCGCGCTCGACGTCGTTGAGGTGGGCTTCGGAGACTGCGAGGGCATCGCCCAGGTGACGCAGCCGGGCGTCGGAGTCGGCACCGTTGGCAGCGGCCGACTCGAGAAGGTCCGCCAGCTCGCTCCAGCTCGAGGCCTCGCGCAGGAGTCGGGCGAGGGGCTCGAAGGCCGCGTCGCGACCGCCTTCGAGGTGGGCCATTTCGCGCAGGGCGGCGACGGCGGCATCGCGGTCGCCGAGCTCCTGCTCGACGGCGACGAGGAGGCCGAGGAGCTCGATCTTGCGGGGTTCTGCGGCACGAGCGAGCTCGACGAGGATCTGCTTTCGGCGCAGCGACGGGGCGAGGCTGACGTTGCCGAGGCCGCGCATGGCATCGGCGGCCTCCTCGTTGGCAGGGTCGATCTCGATGACGTGGGAGTAGGCGACCAGCGCGCCGGCAGGGTCGGAGAGGGACTCGCGGCACAGACGTCCGATCTCGAGCCAGCGAGGCACGTGCGCCTGCTGATCGGGGGTGCGCTCGATCCACTGCTCGAGGGCGCTTCGAAGATCGGCGTGCTCGCCATTGGCGCGGTGCGCGTCGATCACCACCTGCAGAGAGTCGAGCTCGTCGGGCCAGACCTGGAGGATCCAACGGTGGACCTCCAGCGACGCCGCGGCATCGCCGAGCTTGTCGGCGTAGAGGGCGGCGACGCGGCGAGCGAGGTCGAGTCCGCGAGGCTCACCGACGACGCGTCCGGCAGCGAGTCGCAGGGCTTCGACGACGCGTGACCAGAGCTGTCCCTTGTCGGCGAGCTGCTCGAGCGCGGCCTGAAGGGAGACGTCGTTGGGCTCCAGGCGGAGTGCCTCGGCGAGCAGCTCGACCGCGTGTTGGGTGTTGCCGCACTTCTGATCGTAGAGGTTCGCGAGGGTGGCGAGGCGCTGGGCGGTGGGCTCGTTGGCGAGCCAGACGCCTTCGAGGACGGGCAACGCCTGGTTCCATCGACCGAGCTGATCCGCAGCCTGCAGGATGGCATCGGTGACCGCGGGCTCCTGGGGGATCATGCGGAACACGAGCAGGGCCTGGTCCAGGGCGGCAGCAGCTTCGCCGAGCTGATCGCGCAGGATCGCCTCGCGCTCGCGCGCGAACCGGACGCGCTCCTCGTGGCTCGTGGACAGATCCCACAGCGTGTCGAAGACCGTGGCGAGCTCGCGGTACAGCTGATGATCCGAGGCCAGACGTCGCATGCGGTCGAGGATCTCGGTTTCGAGCTCGCTGAGGGGGCCGGGCTGGCGCGCATCGACGAAGCGTTGGAGCTCGAGGAAGGCGCGGCGCGGGTCCTCGATGCGCTTCTCGCAGATGTCCGCGCGGCGCATGAGCACGCGGTGTACGTGCTCTGCCGGCGACTCGGCGTTGATGGTGGCGTCGAGCACCGCGAGCAGGTCCTCCCAGCGCCCGGTGGCCTCCGCGAGGCGTTCGAGCTCCTGGATGTCGAGGTCGGACAAGGGGGAGAGCCCCAGGGACTGCATTGCGACGAAGGCGCGGACCGGGTTGCCGAGCTGCTTCTCGCAGATGGACGCGAGCTGCTGCCCGAAGGCGCCGCGGATGTCTTCGTCGGCCGCGAGGCGACCGAGGTGCTGGTAGAGCGCAGCGATTTCGCTCCACGCTCCGGCTTCCGCGCCCGCTTCAACGACATCCTGAAGGTGCTTTCCGCCGTGCAGGCGAAGGAGCCTGCGCTCGAGCAGGAAGCGGGAGCGCGGCTGCTCGGGAGCGCAGAGCTGCAGGGCTCGCGAGAGCAGCGTGGTGGCGCGGACCGGGTCGGTCTCCTGCGACGCCGCGATTTCCAGCACGGTCACCGCAGCGCCTGCGTCCTGCTGTCCGTGCAGCCGGACCAGAGGCTCGAGCACGGCGTCATCGGACGGAGCCCACGCGCGCACGCGCTCGTAGGCAGCGATGGCCGCGGTGCGGTCCTCGCGCTGCTCGGCCTGCCCTGCGGCCTGCAGGCCGATTTCGATCTGTGCGGCACGATCCCCGGCCTGGCCGGCGAGCCAGAGGCGCGTCTCGAGGGCGCCGAGGACCTCGGTGCCCTGACGCTCGAGGAGCTTGCCCACGAGCACCTGCAGCGCCTGATCATCGGAGGGCGAGAGGTCGAGCACGTGCATCCACGCGCGGACCGTGCGCTCGGGTTGCTGCAGGTTCTCGTCGAGGTTCTGCGCGATCTCGCGCGACAGCTCGACGGCGGCCTCGCGATCGGTCGTGCGCCACAGCTGACGGGTCAGCGCCGCATCGAGGGCCGCGAAGTCCCCGCGACGCTTGTGGATGCCGTTGAGCTCGCGCTGCACGCTCAGGTCGTCGGGATCGATCGACGTGACCTCGAGCCAGCAGCGCTGCGCCTGGGCGTCGTCGTGCGCCCTGTGCGCGTGGTGATCGCCGAGCCGGCGCAGCACTCGCGCGCGGGCCTTGGGCTCCTTGGTCACTCGGGCCAGCCCCTCCAGCGCCCCGGTGACGCCCTGCGTGTCGCCGAGCCGGTCGTGGATCGCGACGAGGGCGTCGTAGGCGGCCGCGTTGTCTGGGGCCGCGGTCACGCTGCGCTGCCAGAGGGACGCGGCGGTGGCGGGGTCTTGCAGGTGCTGGTCCGCGACCTCGGCCGCGCGGGCGAACAGGCGCGCCTTCTCTGCGGGCTGGCGGTTCTTCTCGGCGCGTGCGACGAGGAACGTGACGAGGCCCTGGTGGTCACCGACGCGGCGCAGGTGTTCTTCGCGCGACTGCACGGCGATCTTGTCGGAAGGGGCGAGCTGCAGGATGCGCTCGTAGGCGATCGCCGCGCGCTCGTGCTCCGAGGCACGCGTGAGCAGATCGGCGACGAGACGCAGCACGTCGAGGCGGGCGGCGCCGGGCACATCGGGCATCTGGCGACGCGCGACGTCGGCGAGCTCGTCCCACCGCTTCGCGGAGGCGAGCAGCGTGCTGAGCGAGGCGAGGGCCACGGGATCGTCGGAGCTCTCGGACAGGATCTGCTGAAGGAGCGCCTCCGGGCGCGAGGGGTCGAGGCCGCCGGCGAGGAAGGCCTCGACGGCCTCACGCAGCAGGGCGACGCGCATGGTTCCGGAGGCGGAGCTCGCGCGGTTCTCGAGGAACTCGCCGAGGTCGGTCCAACGCCCGGCCTCGCGGTACACGCGGGAGAGCTCGACGGTGACCTGGTTGTCGGATTCACCGAGCTCGAGCAGACGCTCCCAGTCGCGTGCGGCGAGCTGCGGGTCTTTGAGCTGATCGAGGGCGATGCGGGCGGCCTTGCCCGTGAGCTCGAGGCGACGCTCCGGGCTCCACTCGTCGTCGACGGCGGAGGCGTAGAGCTGGTGGAGCGCGGCGTGATTGCCCTGCTCCTCGTAGGCCTCGGAGAGGAACTTCATCGCCTCTTCGTGGCCCGGACGCGCTTCGATGAGCTGCGCGAACGCGCGCTGCGCACCCTCGCGATCCGCGATGCGATCGCGGTACAGCCGCGCCAGCTCCAGCAGCAACGTGGCCTTGAGATCGTCGGCGGCTGCCCAGGGCGCGGTCGCGATCGCAGACTCGTGCAGCGCTGCGATACCACGGTAGTCGCGTGCACGCGCGAGACGCATGGTCTCCGCGCGGAACGTGTTCTGGTTGGCGAGCGACGGTGCTCCCTTGGCGAACTGGCGCGGAGGCTGCGCGGCAGGAGGGGTCTTCGCGACGGGCTCTTCCACCGGCGCCACCGGCGGAGGCTCGGGCACCGGTTCCTGATCCAGCAGCCCTTCGACCTCCGCATCTCCCTCTGCCGGCGCGGTCCCCACGGTCACCTCGCCGTCTTCCCAGCTCGTCGCCTCCGGGGCCTCACCCTCGGATACCCAGCTGTCCTCATTCACGTCACGACCGTCGCTGCTGTCCGATCCACGCGTCGACATATCGTTCGTCCTCCACCCGCTCGCAGGAGACTTGGGCAACCGTCTCCGAATACCACAACGGGAGGCCAGACTGGCGGGGTTTCGCCCGAAAAGGCGAGCCTCGTCCGCGGGGTTGCCGGTCCCCTCGGCCCCGCCTCGTTCCCCGATCCCCTGGTCGTCCGGACCTCATCGACCTGATACACTGCGCCCCCCATGACTCCCGCGCCCCCACCCCCGGGCTCGCTGCCTCCGTCGATCCTCCACTCCCCCCCAGGGCCCCTCTCCCGCTCCGCCCTCGCTCGCCTGCAGCGCGCTGAATGCCCGATCAGCTTCGACCCCCCGGCCGCTGCCACTGAACCCGAACCCTCCATCGTCTACGCCTCCGCCTCGGGCTCCAATGTCTTCGACCTCGACGGCAACTGCTTCGTCGATCTCGCTTCCGGCTTCGGCGCGATCCTGCTCGGCCACGGCGCCAGCGGCCCCACGGAAGCCCTCGCGCGACAAGCCTCCCGCACGTGGACCTCGCTGGGCGACGTCTTCGCCTCCGACACCAAGGTCGAGCTGCTCGAACGAATCGCGTCGATCCACCCCGCGGGGGATGCGCGGGTGCTGCCGTGCCAGTCGGGCACCGACGCGATCACCGCCGCGCTCAAGACCGCGGTGCTGCACACGGGCAGGGCAGGGGTCGTGGCTTTCGAAGGCGCCTATCACGGCCTCGGATATGCCGGCCTCGCCGCCTGCGGCTACCGCGAGAGCTTCCGGGCCTCGTTCCTCAACCAGCTCAACCCCAACGTCGTGTTCGCCCCGTTCCCCGAGCAGGAGCAGGACTCCGCGCGATCCCTCGACGCCGTGCGCGCCGCCCTCGCGTCCACCCCGATCGGCGCGGTCCTCCTCGAGCCCATCCTCGGCCGCGGCGGCTGCGTCGTGCCTCCCCCCGGGTTCCTGCGAGCGCTGGCCGGGCTCGCCCGCGCCCACGGCGCGCTGCTCGTCGCCGACGAGATCTGGACCGGCCTCGGACGCTGCGGCGCGATGCTCGCTTCGTCGCGCGACGGTGTGGTCCCCGATCTGATCTGCCTGGGCAAGGGGCTCGGCGGCGGGTTGCCCCTGTCGGCCTGCGTGGGCCCCGCACCGATCATGGAGGCCTGGAAACGTACCGTCGGCGTGGTGCACACCTCCACGTTCCAGGGCAACGCCCTGAGCTGCGCCACCGCGCTGGCCTGCCTCGATGCGATCCGCGACGGCGCGCTGTGCGAGCGGGCCGGTCGCGTCGGCTCGAGGTTCATGACCCGCCTGCGCGAAACCCTCGGTCCGCTCGAGGGATTCCGCAAGGTCCGCGGCGCCGGCCTCATGACTGGCATCGTGCTGTCCTCGGGCGCCCTGGCCGGCGCGGTCCGCAACGAGCTGCTGCGCCGCGGCTACATCGTGCTCACCGGGGGCCCCGAAGGCGACACGCTCACGGTCACGCCCGCGCTGACGATCGCGGAGGAGCTGCTGGACGGCTTCGTGGACGAGCTGGCGCGGGTGCTCGAGGCGAAGGCCCGAACATGACGGGTTACGAACAATCCGACAGGCTGCACGCGCGGGTGCGCGCCTTCATCCGCGCTACGCAGGCTGGCGCCGAACCTGCCGACGGCTTCGATGCGATCGCCTGCGAGCTCGCGCGATTCCAGGCCGGGGCAGGGGGGCCTGTCGCGTCGATGCTCCGCGCGCGAGGCGTGGACGCATCCTGCCTGTCGCGAGTCGACGACATCCCCGCGGTGCCCACCGACGCGTTCAAGCTGCGGCGCGTGGCCTGTCACCAGGAGCGCGACGACGCGCGTGTGTTCCGCACGAGCGGAACGACGGCCGGCGTGCGCGGTGAGCACGCGATGCGCACGACGGCGACCTACCAGCTTGCGGCGATCTCGTGGGCCCGGGTGATGCTCTTCCCCGACGCTCGCAAGCTGCGCGTGCTGCTGCTCGCACCGCCCCCGGAAGCTGCACACGACTCGTCCCTCGGATTCATGCTCGAGCTGTTCGCCCGGGAGATCGGTGAGCGCTCCGCCTGGTTCGTTCAAGAAGAGACCCTCCGAACCGGGCTGCTCCGTGACGCGATTGCGGAGGCTCGTCGCGATGGCGCTCCCGTGCTGCTCGCCGGCGCGTCGTTCGCCTTCGTGCACCTGCTCGACTCGATGCAGGGCGATCGCTGGGAGCTCCCGCCGTCAAGCCGGGTGATGCAGACCGGGGGGTTCAAGGGGCGCAGCCGCGAGGTGGATGCCGCGACGCTCCGGCGCGCGATCGCCTCGGCGTTCGGACTCGAGCCTCGCGCCGTGGTCTCCGAGTACGGCATGACCGAGCTGAGCAGCCAGGCCTACGAAGGCACCCTCCGCGAGCTGATCGGAATGGACTCCCTCGCCGGTCCCGCAGGGGTGTTCTTCGCCCCTCCCTGGATGCGTGTCACCGCCGTCCACCCCGAATCCCTCGCCCCCGTCGCCAATGGGGAGGAGGGAATCGCCCGCATCGTCGATCTCGCCAACGTCGATTCCGCCGTCGCCCTCCAGACCGCGGACCGCGTTCGCTCCAAAGGTCCGGGCTTCGAGCTCCTCGGAAGAGCCGCAGGCGCGCCTCCCCGGGGATGCTCCCTGGGAATCGACGAAATCCTCGGGGGACGGTGATGGATCCCGTCTTCCGGGTCCAACGCGTGATCGAAGCCATGAGGAGGGTCGCCGGGCGCGTGCTGCGCGACGACGGCGGGCTGTGCACTGCGCTGGTGTCCGCAACGCACCTCAGCCGGCAAGGCGTGGAGCTCGCGGTGCGTGAGCATCTCGAGACCGATCCTTCCGAAGAAGAAGTGCAGTCTCTCGTGGCGTCCGCAGGACGCGCCCCGGCCGCGCACGTGGTGCTGTCCGCCAACGTGTTCACGGCCGGCGCACGCGCGCTCGCCCTCGCGGCGGCCACGGCGCCGCGCGTCTTCGTGCGGTGCTCCAGGCGCGAAGAGGTGTTCGTGCCCGCGCTCATCGAGGCGATCGGCGCCGGACTCGGGGGCATCGAACGGACCACCGCGATCGCGCCGAGTCCGGGGGACGAGCTGCACCTGTACGGGAGCGACGCGACGCTGCGCACGATCTGTGCGGGGCTCGACGCGGGGGTGCGGGTGCGCGCCCATGGCACCGGGATCGGCCTCGCACTCGTTGGAGTCGACGCCGATCCGCGTGAGGTCGGCAGGCTTCTCGCCCGGGACATGGTCCCCTTCGAGCAGCGCGGGTGCCTCTCTCCGCGCGCCGCGATCGCGCGTGGACCTGCCGCCGCGCACGAGCTTGCGGAGGCGTTGCGCGACGCGCTCGACGCGTGGCGCACGCAGGTGCCGCCCGGCCCCGCGGACCCGGCGCTCGTGGCGGAGCGTACCGCCTTCCGCGCGCTGGCGTCGGCGGTCGGAGACTGGGTCGCTTGCGGCGACGGAGGGATCGCCGTCGCGCATGGGCTGCGCGCGCCGTGGTTCGCTCCAACCGGGAGGAACCTGCTCGTGGTCGCGTTCGACGACGACGATGCGGCGGCGAGATGGGTGGCGCCGATGGCGCATCACGTCGCTTCGCTGGGAGTCAGCGGGGACGAGCGGGATTGGCCGCGCGTGAGCCAGGCGTGTGCCGGGGCGCGACGCAGCGCGATCGGGCGGATGCAGAAGCCTCCATTCGACGGCCCCGTCGATCGCCGCCACCCGGATGTCGAGACCCCGTCGCAGGTGCTCGAGAGGCTTGGTGCCGGCGATTCGCAGGGGTGAGGAGCGCGCGTCCGTCTCATTCCATCGGACAGACGGAGCCCACATACGCGGAGACATCCCCGATCGGCGTCTGGGTCGGGTGATAGAGGGGAAGACCGTTGGGCGCGGTGATGGAGAGTTTGCCGCCATCCTGGGCCGTGGTGTTCGACGCGGCGGTGAGCATGATCTGCCCGAACCCGACGGCGGCGGCGCAGTAATCGGTGTCGCTCAGCATGTGGAACAGGACGAAGTAGGCGCCTGCGTTGCCGTCGAGGCCGATGGTGACCGGTCCCGGCTTGAGCTGATCGGAGAGGAACTGCAGGTAGACGTAGGGCTGGATGAGGTTCTCGCCCTGGAACGAGTACTGGACGGCATAGACGGCTGGAGGGTAACCGCTGGACCCGTCGGCGTGTGCGCCATAGGCGATGGTCTGTCCGTTGGGAGGCGGGAAGAACTTCTGTTGGGAGGTGTAGTAGCCGGAGAAGGCTCCGTAGTAGAGGACCCCTTCGGGGTGCTGCTCGAAGTACGTTTGATTGTCGAGCTTGGCTTCGTCGTAGAGGAAGGGGGTGTTGAAGGAGATATCCTTGACGAAGCCGTAGTAGCCACCTGCGTATCCGGCGCCTCCGGCGACGCCACCTGCGTATCCGGCGTAGCCGGCGTAGCCACCTGCGCCCGCCAATCCGCCCGCGTATCCGGCGTAGCCCGCGTAGCCACCTGCGCCCGCCAACCCGCCCGCGTATCCGGCGTAGCCACCTGCGCCCGCGTATCCGGCGCTTCCGCCCTTGGCCGGGACCCCGCCTGCGTGCCCCGCTGCGCCGCCGTAGCCGCCGCCCTTGCCGGCGCTTCCCCCTCCGACTCCGCCATCGAGGTCCACCTCCCCTTCGATGACCTTTCCACCGCACGCAGCGACGGTGGTACCGATCACGAGCGACCAGGCCAACAAGACCGAAGAGGAAGAATTGCGCATGGGGAGCCTCCGACACGGAAGGGTACGTCAAAGGGGACGGCGCGGCAAACTCGCCGAGGATTCGCACCCGGGCGAGGTCGGCGCAGGTGTCGTTCGACGTTGTTGCGGAGTCGGTGCAGGGGGACCGGTCGAAGGGCCGATTCCGTGAGGGGCGCAGCGCGGCGGCGTGAACTCGAATGGAGTGAACGGGAGTCGGGCGTGGGCGCACCGGTCTGGTGTCGCACCCGGCCCCGGGGTAGGCTGCGCCCATGACTTCCGGGCTCCAAACGCGCACCGCGCGCCGCGTGCTGCCGGGCAGGCACTACCCCTTGGGTGCCACCCCGCAGAAGGGCGGCGTCAATTTCGCTCTGTATTCGCAGCATGCCGAGCAGGTGTACCTGCTGCTGTTCGACGATCCGCACGGGGATCCTACCGACGTGATTCGACTCGAGCGGTGCACCCGGCGCGTGTGGCATGCCTTCGTGGAGGGCGTGGGCCCCGGGCAGCTCTACGGCTTCAAGGTGGCGGGCCCCTACGAGCCGAAGCGCGGGATGCGCTTCAATCCCCACAAGCTGCTCGTGGATCCCTACGCTCGCGCGATCAGCGGCGGCTTCCGCAACGAAGACAACCTCCTGCTCGGCTACGACCCGTCGTCGGCCGGCAAGGACCTGGCGCCCGACACGCGGGACAACTCGAGGCTCGTGCCCAAGAGCATCGTGACCGACGATGCCTTCGACTGGCAGGGGGACGCGCCTCCGGACATCCCGCTCGAGAAGATGTTCCTGTACGAGGTCCACGTGAAGGGCTTCACCGCGCACCCGTCGTCGGGAGTGGAGCATGCCGGAACCTACCTCGGCTTCATCGGGAAGATCCCCTACCTGCAGAAGCTCGGGGTCAACGCCGTGGAGCTGTTGCCGGTGCACCAGTACGTGATCGACGACTTCCTGGTGGACCGAGGGCTGACGAACTACTGGGGCTACAACACGATCGGGTTCTTCGCGCCGCATGCCGGGTATGCGTCGGGATCGGAGCCCGGCTGTCAGGTGCGGGAGTTCAAGACCCTGGTGCGCGAGCTGCACAAGGCGGGGATCGAGGTGATCCTCGACGTGGTCTACAACCACACCGCGGAGGGCAACGAGCTCGGGCCGACGCTGTGCTTCAAGGGCATCGACAACCCGACGTACTATGTGCTGACCGGGGGGCCGTACGACCCGCAGCGCTACTACATGAACCCGACGGGCTGCGGCAACGCCCTGAACCTCGACAACCCGCACACCATCCGGTTCGTGATGGACTCGCTGCGGTACTGGGTCGAGCAGATGCACGTCGACGGCTTCCGCTTCGACCTGGCATCGGTGCTCGGCAGGGAACGCACCGGCTCGTTCGACCGGGCGGCGTCGTTCTTCGACGCGATCTCCCAGGACCCGGTGCTGGGCAGGGTGAAGCTGATCGCCGAGCCGTGGGATCTGGGGACCTACCAGGTCGGCAACTTCCCGATCGACTGGTCGGAGTGGAACGGGCGGTTTCGGGACACGATGCGGAAGTTCGCCAAGGGGGACGGCGGCATGTGCTGTGACCTCGGCTATCGGCTGACGGGGTCCGCGGACCTGTACGGAGACGACGGCAGGTCGGCGTTCAACAGCGTGAACTTCGTGACCTGTCACGACGGCTTCACGCTGCGGGATCTGGTCTCGTACAACGGCAAGCACAACGAGGCGAACCGGGAGGACAACCGCGACGGCACCGACGACAACAGCTCGTGGAACTGCGGAGTGGAAGGCGAGACCGACGACGCGGAGGTGAATCGTCTGCGCCTGCAGCTCGCCAAGAACCACGTGTGCCATCTGCTGTTCTCCCTCGGCACGCCGATGCTCCTCGGGGGCGACGAGCTGCTGCGGACCCAAGGGGGGAACAACAACGCCTACTGCCAGGACAACGAGATCAGCTGGATCGACTGGGGGTTGGCGGAGCGCAACGCGGGGTTCTTCGAGTTCGTCCGCAAGGCGATCGACTTCAACAAGCGGCACACGATCCTGCACCGCAGGAAGTACCATGCGGGCTTCGACACGACGGCGGACGGAGTGCCGGACATCTCCTGGTACGGGACGGAGCTCGACGCGCCGCGGTGGGATGACACGAACCTGCGCACGCTCTCGATGCTCCTCGACGGAGCCGAGGAGGTGAGCGAGTTCGGTGACTACCTGATGTTCGTGATCCTGAACGCGGATCACGAGATGAAGTGCGTGCACATCCCGAAGCCCAAGCCCGGGATGCGCTGGTACCGCGTGTTGGACACGAGTCTGCCTCTCGGCGAGGACTTCCTCGACCCGGGGGCCGAGGTCCTTCTCGACCCCTCCGACTACTACCTCACCAACGGCCGCAGCACCGTCGTGCTCGTGGCGCGTTGAGAAGCGGGCGCGACCCCAGCGTTCCCGCTGCCGAATGCCGTGGCCCCGTCCCCGCGAATCCGGGTATCGTGGGCGGCGGCACGGCTGCCGGGGAGAACAGGCACGCTCCCCTCGTTCCCCACGACGAAACGAATCCCCACGCCTCGCACTCGACAGGAGGACACTTCTGGTGATGCTTCGCTCAACACGTGATCCCGGAGACCGGGCCCTTTCGGTCGGCGGTTGCGACACCCATCCCGGCGAGTCGATCACGACCGCTGGTCTTTCCGGACCGCTCCTGCCCTCCTCGGCACCGGGCCTTGCGCAAGCAGGCCCCGCGCGCAGGGCTTCGGTCCGCAACGGCCGCATCGTCGCGCCACACCCCATCGGGCTGTCGGCCGCATGCATCCTCGCAGCCGTCACGATCTCCTCCGCTGCGTCGGCCTCCGACCCGTGCGACTCCTGCAACGAGAGCTGCGGCGAGACCGCTCGCGTCCTCGGGCTTCCGCCCCCGGAGGCCCGCCCGCCGTTGGGCTCCTATCAGATCCGTGGCGTGGCCGAAGGAGGCTTCCTCGCGAGCCTCTCGAACTACGGCGAGTTCGGACCCAACGCGACCCGGATCGACTTCCGCACTGCAGCCGGGCAGGACAACGTGCTTTTCTACACGCGCTGGAGCGCGGAGCTCGAGCTGGGGCGCAAGCACACCCTGGTCTTTCTCTACCAACCGCTGTCCACCGAGGGGACGTTCACGCCCTCGTCGGAGGAGCGGATCGAAGGCGTGCAGTTCGCTGCCGGGCAGCCGGTGCGAGTGAAGTTCAACTTCCCGTACTATCGGCTCAGCTGGCTCTACGACGTTGCCCAGGGAGATCGTGGCTTTCTGTCTCTGGGGCTCAGTGGTCAGATCCGGAATGCCAACTACACCTACGAGCGGCTCGACGGACAGGCCTTCAGTCGTTCGAACGACGTGGGATTCGTGCCGATCCTGAAGGCGCGGGGGCAGCTCAACGTCGGGCGTGATGCGTTCCTCGGCTTCGAGGCCGACGGATTCTACGCGCCGATCAGCGTGCTCAACGGATCGAACAACGAGACGGTGGGTGCAATTCTGGACATGTCCTTGCGGGCCGGAATGCGGCTGCGCCAGAACTCCACGGCATTCCTCAACCTTCGATACGTAGGGGGTGGCGCCACGAACACGGACCCGGACAACTACGCCAAGAACTGGCTGCACGTGCTCTTCGTGGGGCTCGGCGCGTCGTTCGACGTGTTGCCCTCGCGCACGCGCTGATCGGAGACTCGCGCGCACGCCGCGAGCGGCTTCCTGCACTCCGCGGAGCCGCGATTCACGGAATCAGTAGACGCCGACCACCTGGATCGAACCGGGGCCGACTCCGAGTCCCACGGTGGCCGGGCTCTGCTTGTCCGGCTTCTTGAACACCAGGAATCCAGCCGCCGTCGCCAGCCCCAGCCCGCCGACCACCAGCCCGATGTTCGCGATCGTCTGTTGCGACTTCCCCGAGTCCGCCGTGTCGCGATGGGATTCGTCGCACCGAGGTGAGCAGGATTGCAGATCGTCGTACTTGCTCTTCGCCATCGACCCGAAGATCGCGAAGGTCGCCAGCCCGGCCACGCCCACTCCCCCGGCGATCCAGGTAGCCATCGGAATGGCTCCACCCTTCTTGCCCTCGTCTGCCGCGGGCTCCGGAGTCGGAGCCACGACCGGAGCCGCCGCCACGTCCCCGCCGGTCTTCTTCACGAAGTCGAACGCGAGGTCCTTCTTTGACTCCCGGTTGACCGCTTCCTTCGCGTCGAACGACTTGCCGCCCGCCTCCACGTGGACCGCGAGCTCCCCTGGCTCCACCCACACCTTCTCCGAGGCCGCGGTGTCCCCTTGCCGTGCGAGCTCGACGGGCGTGCCGTTGAGCTTGACGGTCAGCCCCTCGGGGGCGCGGGTGATCCGAATGACCACGATCCCGAGGTCCTTGGCGAGGTTTCCGCTTTCCTTGCGCGCCTCGACGACGGTGACCTCATAGCGTTTCTCGCCGGCGGCAACCTTGGACGAGGCTTCCTGCTCGACCTGCTCGTAGAGCTTCATGGCCTGCACGCGATTCCCGAGACCACGCTCGGCGTGTGCGATGAGCAGCAGGGTGTTCGGGCTCGGAAGCGACGCATACGACGTGCGCAGGTCCTCGATGGCCTCCTTGTAGTTGCCCTGCTCGACCGCCTTCCTCCCCTTGAGAAATAGCGCCGTCGCGTCGTTCGCTGCAGGTGCCGCGTGCGCCGTTGCAGGTGTGCCCGCAGCCGCAGTGAGAACCATCGCGACTGTCAGCATCCAAGCGCAGGACGAGCTCTTCATGGGCGCTCCGGGAGATAGGGAGGAGGTTTCTTCGCCGTCACGGGCGGCAGTGGCACGAGCGGCCCCCCCGTGGCTTTCGTTGCAGCCTTGTCCGCCGCCGCCGACGGCGCCCCCGAGGCTGCCGGCTCCGACGGGGGGGAGGCGTCTGCCGCCAACGCGCTATCCGACGGCGCAGGCTCCGCGGACACGATCGCTGTTGCCGTCGTCTCCACGGCCTGCGGCGCACTCGTGCTGGCCGTCGGAGCCGTGGCTGTACCTTCCGCGCCGGATGACGACCCCGACCCCACTGCCACGGCGATTGCGATCGTGAGCAGTCCCGCAGCGACCACTCCCACGACGCTGCCGATCAGCACACCCCGTGGCAACGATCTGCGCGCCGGGAGGAGCGAGTCCTCTCGCGCGTACAGCTCCATCGGGTGTCCGCCGGTGATCGGCTCTGCTCCCAACGCGGGGTTCGAATCCTGCTGCGCAGGATAGGAAGCCGCGGTCGGCGGAGTCCAGTTGCCGGAGGGAATCCGCGAATCGAGATCGGGCGAAGAGGCGAAGGGAAGGACGTTGGGCGACGAGGCGGGCTGCAACACGTTGGGCGACGAGGCGGGCTGCAACACGTTGGGCGACGAGGCGGGCTG
>JAKLDZ010000330.1 GCA_022703255.1 Myxococcota bacterium
CTCGACCCGCCGCGCGTGATGGGCTACCTCGTGCCCGGGCGTGGCCGCCGCGAGCTGCGAACGGACCGCATCCTCGCTGTCGAGCCTCTGGAAGGTTCGCAGGACTGAAGTCCCCGAACCACCCAGCCTCGCGCGCGCTCCCGCGCTCGATCAGCGGTCCGAAGCTCACGGGGGCGGAGCATGGCGTGCGAGCACCAGAGGCCTTGCGGGGTGTCTCCGGCGACGGCTCCCGGGCTGGCCCAAGGCGCGCTAGACTGCCTCCATGGCTGCCCCGGCGAAGCGACGAGCAACCTACCAGGATGTGATTGAGGCTCCCGAGCACATGATCGCGGAGCTCATCGACGGTGAGTTGCTGCTGCACCCTCGGCCGGCGCTGCCGCATGCAGCGGCTTCGTCGGCGTTGGGCGAAGAGCTTGGTCCGCCCTTCAAGCGGGGGCGAGGCGGCCCCGGAGGGTGGATCATCGTCGACGAGCCGGAACTGCACTTCGAGGACAACGTCCTGGTCCCCGACCTGGCCGGTTGGCGTCGCGAGCGCATGCCTCTCATCCCCACGGACAAACCCTACCTCGAGCTGATGCCCGACTGGGTCTGCGAGGTCGCGTCTCCAGGCACGGGCAAGATCGATCGCAGGCACAAGCTCCCGCTGTACGCGCGCGCGGAAGTCTCCCATGTCTGGCTCGTCGATCCGCTGCAGCGCACGCTCGAGGTGCTGCGTCGCCACGGCCCCCAATGGCTCATCGTGGGGACCTGGGCAGACGACGAGCGCGTTCGGGCCGAGCCGTTCGACGCCATCGAGCTCGAGCTTGGGATTCTGTGGGCTGACGTGCAGGTGTGACGGTCTCGGCGGTCAAGCCGATGTCGAGTCGTGCTTGTTGCGCTTGCCCCCGCGCTCGATCAGCGGTCGCACGGCAGAAGACACGCGTCGTGCCACGCCATCGGGCGCGCGTGCGGATCACGCGAAGGCCTGCGCGTGCAGTACCAGCCGAGCGGCACCCGCATCGCCATCCGAACCACCGCACCGGCCGGCACCTGACGCGCATGCACCCGTGCCACGGGTCCCGGCTGCGCAGCAGCCCCCGGAGCTCGGGCTCGACGTACTTCGGTAGCGGCTTGCGGTGGTGCTCGCACGCACCAGGACGATGAAAGCAGCGGAGAGGGGCGGCCGACGACCTCCCCGGCCGCAACAGTCCCCTGACGGTGGGCGCGACGATCCTGTGGAATCCTCCCGACGCGCGGAGAAGCAGTGGAAGCGCCGGAAAGACCGGGGCCAGGTTGCGGGTTGGGCGAACCGCCTTGACCCCATCGCACCGACGGCCGCATTCTCCAGTTTATGCACATGTCTTCACTTCCTACCAAGACACGCTGCGGCGCGCTGGCTATCCACACATTATCTGGAACGTTAGACAAGCTCTCCTCCGCGACCAGGAAGCAGCCCTCGGCCTGCATCCTCGACGCTCTGATAGGGGTGGGAATGGTGGTGGCCGCAGCGGGTTGTGTGCAGCAGCGGGACACTGGAGAGGAGGATCGAGCGCCCAGTGCGGCAGCGGAGGCTGCGTTTTCGCCCATCGGAGTGGAGCGCGTGATCCCGCTCCGGATCGTCCAAACCTTCCCGCTCACCGACGCCCAGCAGCGGACCCACCTCGCAAACCTGCAGCGTGGAGTGGATTCGGCGAATGGCGTCTTCCACACTGCCGGCGTGCAGTTCTACATCAAGGTGTTCAAGGTTTGCGCCACGGGACCGACGTACAGCTTGCGCAGTCCGACGGCCCCCGCGAGCCTCGCTTGGGCAGATGTCCAAGCGGACATCACGTGCGCCTTGCCGGCTGTCTCGGGCACGCCGAGCGTCGGGCCGAAGACGGCACGTGGGTGGATGGACTGGACGACGCTCGAGTACGGAGACCCAAGCGAGATCGTGGTCTGGCTGCGCGACGACGCAGGCGCAGGCCACGACGCACGTACAAGACGCCCGACGACCCGGCGAACGGCTCGTACGCCTGGGGCGCGAACATCATGACGTACAAGCATCTGTCATACTTCAACAGCATCAGCGACTCGAACGCCCGCATCATCCGGAAGTACCTTCGATATGATACCCAGCTCGGCACGGCGGAGGCCGAAGGGCATCAGGACACGCTGAACCGAACGAGCCGCCGCGGGCAGTGGTTGAACCGAAGACCCGCCGAGGTCCTCGACTTCGACCATGATGGGAAGCGGGACTTGGCGTGGTGGTTCCCGCCGACCGCGGCGGGAGTCGACGGAACCTTCGAGGTCAGGCTGAGCGGTGGTGGCACGTTGGTGAAGAGCATGGGCCGGCTGGGAGACATCCCGGTTCCCTCGGACTTCAACGGAGATGGTGCCACCGACCTCGCCGTGTTCATCCCCGGGGGAGGAATCAACCACGACACCCCGACTGCGACTCAGGCATTCTGGCGCTACTGCCCAACGAACTACCAGAGTCCATCCACGGCGTGCCTCGACGGCAGTATCTCGACCTACCAGTTCGGGGAGCGGGAGGACGTGCCTCTTCCCGGCCTGGACTTCGACGGCCTGGCCAGCACGGGTCACCTCGCGGTCTTCCGGCCATCGGCGAGGCTCTGGGTCTGGGGACCGGTCGCGAGCTACAACCCCTCCACTGCTCGCTCGGTAACGGTCGGCGACGCGACCACGTTGGTCCCGCTGCCGGGCCTCTACGATCTCGACAACAAGACGGACATCGTTGGATACGACACGGCAACGGGCAAGTTCCACCTTGTGACCTCGACCTCGAACTGGTCCACGACGATCGTGCGGTCATTCCCCGCCTCTCACGACGGCGGCATGCCCGTGCCACATGCCGTGCCCGTCCCCGGAATGGTGGCTCACTTGTACTCCCGGTCGGGGCTCTTCGTGACCTATCCGCCGAGACTGGGCCTTGCCCTGTGGTGGCCGGATACGGGGTTCTGGAACGTGATGTGGAACCCGGCGAACAACGACGTGCGCAGCTCCTGCCAGTGGGGCTCACCCGGCGACGTGCCGCTTGGGGGGATCGGTTCGGATCACGGCGTCCTGCTGCAGCCCAGCTACAGCCGAATGACGATCTATCGCTCCAACGACTACTCCGGCAACGGCACATTCTACTTTCGCGCGCTCGACAACCTGACGTGCGGCAGCACGAGTGGTGTCTACGCTGGTGTCGCGAAGCCGCGAACGATTGTGCACGTCGTGCGCGACATGACGGGGGATCGACTCCCCGAGATCCTGCTGGTCAACCAGGATAATAGCGGAGAGGTCCGGTACATGACGTCGGAGTCCAACTACACAACGATGGTCTCGGCGGCCGCGGGCACGCATCTCGCCGTTCTTCTATGATTCCATGATGAACCGCTGCAACGGAGGAACCATGTCGATCTCAAAACAGCTCCGGGTGCTTGCCACGTGGGGAGCAGCCGTGACCTTCGGGATCGCGTGTCGCTCCGAGCCCGAGATCCGCGCGGACGAGCCTGCCACGACCGCGGACCCAGTCGACTCGACCGCCGAGGCCGGGCCGGTCACGCCCGACGGCTGCCCCGCCGGCCTCAAGGGGCCTTCGATGGTTCGGGTCACCACGCCGGAAGGCAAGGGGTACTGCATCGACCAGCGCGAGGTCACGCAGGGAGAGTACTTCGAGTTCCTGTACGCCTATCTGGAGGATCCGACAGTCAGCTCCAAGCGCAAGGAAGGGGCACCAGACTGGCCGAAGGCTCCTGGGTGCGAGATTCCGAGGCTGATGCCCGACTTCATCGGGGACATCGACTGCGACACGACCCCCGATGCGTTCAGCCAGAAGAACATGCGCCAGCACCACCCGATAGCGTGTGTGAACTGGTGCAATGCCTACTCGTATTGCGCGTGGGCCGGAAAACGCCTGTGCGGCCGCGTTGGAGGAAGCGACGGTGACGCGTCCAATGCTTCGGGGTTGGCCGATGCGAACCAGTCGGAGTTCTACAACGTCTGCTCCCAGGGCGGGAAGACCGCCTATGCATACGGGGACGACTACCGCGCGGATATCATGTCTTCCGGCGATATCGCGTACTACAAAGATGGATATGCGCCAGACCGCGCCGCCGCCGAGGCCGATGCGCCCACAGATTGCCACGGAGCCATCGCCCCATTCGATGCGGTTGTGAACGTCGGATGCAATGTGGCAGAGTGGCAGGACGGCTGCAGCAACTCCGTCACTCTCGACGCCACCTGTGTGGCCCATGGGTATGCCCACAGCGAGACGACACCCGAGAAGAGCTCCCGGTGCGATGCATTCCTCGAGAGCACGCGCTCGCAGCGCTCCCCGCAGATCGGATTTCGTTGCTGCCACGATTGATTGCGCGGCCCAAGAGTCGGGGCCGACCCGCGGTTGTGCCGCGCGTGCGCGTCACGCGAGGGGCTTCGCGCGGTACCAGCCGAGCAGCAGCCGCATCACGATCCGAATCGCCGCACTGAACCGCCCGCCAGCCTCACGCCCGCCTTGGGACGACCCCGGCTCGAAGGGCACGACCCGTGGCCGGGCGCCGCCGCCGGAACCCGCAGATGCGGAAGTCTGCCCGGCCGCTCCTCCCGAAGCCAGGGCGCGCGATCGCCGCATCGAGCTACCGGCCTTCGGGCCGTGCGACGGAGCGGTTTGCGTTCTCCATCACGGCAGTGGAAAGGAGCCTCGACCCGCCGCGCGCGATGGGCTATCTCGTGCCCGGGCGTGGCCGCCGCGAGCTGCGAACGGACCGCATCCTCGCAGTCGAGCCTCCGGAAGGTTCGCAGGACGGCCAGGCCCCAGGACGGACGTGACGCAGGAAAAATCCCCCAAGAAGACCTACCGCGAGGCACGGACGGGATCGGTATCGCTGACGCTCTTGGCGTGCCTGGTGGGCAGCTGGGTGGTGACGGGCTGCATGGAGCCCGAGGTACCGAAGGCCACGCGCGATCCGCGAACGCAGAAGTGGTTGGACCGGGCGAAGGCGAGCTTCCGCGTGGTGGACATGGACGATGCGAGCGACGCGGCGGAGGAAGCGCTGCGGGCCTCTCCCAACGATCCCGAGGTCCGGATGGTCGCGGCCCACGTCGCGTTGGCGCAGCTCGACTACTCCAAGGCGCTGCAGCTGACCGAAGGCATCGCCACCTCGGAATCCTACGCGCTGCGCGGCCGGGCCCACTGGTACGCCGGCAACGTGGAGGAAGCGGGCAAGGAGCTCGGGCTCCTGCTGCGCGATCCCGAGGTCCACGATGACTGGGCCAAGGCAGTGGTTCAGCTCGCTGCGCGCGGAGCCGGACGCAAGCCGTTCACCTCGACCGGGGGGATCCTCGCCACGACGGAGATGCCACGCATCCGCGGCACGGCGATGGCGATCCCGGTGGAGATCGACGGAGAGCAGGGCCTGGCGCTGATCGCCACGGGCACGGCCGAAGTGGTGCTCGACAGCTCGCAGCGCAAGGAGCCGTCGTGGGTCTCGATCGGCATCGGTGGCCGGATCGAATACCAGGACGTGCCGGCGCTGACCCGCGATCTCTCGGGCGTGGCCAAGCAGCTCGGGATCCCGTCGATCAAGGCGATGCTCGGGGTGAACTTCCTGCGGCACGTAAACGGCACCTTCGACTTCATGGCGCAGCAGTTCGTGGCACGACGCTTCGAGCCGCCGCGTCCTCCGAACGCCACCGACGTCCCGCTTTCGTACGTGCGCGGAGGCGGGATGGTGTTCCGCACCTCGCTGAAGCCCGATGGCCAGGCGCCTGCGGCGGTCATGGTGGACACGGCGATGGCGTTCCCGATCGCGCTCGACACGCCCGGTTGGAAGAAAGCCGGCGTGGATCTGACGAGCCTGCGCCCGATCCCCAACGAGCCGAAGCTCAAGGAGGGCGTCGTCTCCATGCTGCGGATGGGGGCCTACGACCTGCCTCAGGTCGCTGGCGTGGCCGGCGTGGAGTTCGGCGGAGTCGAGAGCGTGCTCGGGATCGACCTCGACGGGGTCGTGGGGTCGGGGCTCGTGGGAGGCTTCCGCGTGACGTTCGGAAATGGCGGCCGGACGATGTGGCTCGAGGACGAGGCCGCATCGGGCGCCGTGCCCGTGGGGGGTGCGCCGGAGGAACCGCAGGGACCGCCCGGGTCATCGGCGCCGCCGGTCCCGGGATCGGCTGCACCTCCACCAGCATCGCAGCCGCCGCCCGGAGGGATCCCGGGGAGCGGACCGATCGACCCGTCGGCCAGGCCGCCCGTGCCTCCGGGCCGGGCCCCCAAGTAGACACGAGGGTCTCATGCCGCAATCCATGGAAGCTACGAACGAGTCGGGCGGGACGCGGCGACTGGGCAACCAGCTCGTGGTCTACGGTGGCAGCTTCGACCCGGTGACCATCGGTCACCTCGATGTGATCCGGCGCGCGTCCGCGCTGTTCGATCGGGTGATCGTGGCGTTGGGGAAGCACCCGACGCGCAATCCACTCTTCACGGTGGACGAGCGGATGGAGCTGCTGCGCGAGGTCACGCGGGGAATGCCCGGGGTGGAGGTGACTGCGTTCGAAGGGTTGCTGATCCACTTCTGCAAGAGCGTCGGGGCGCGGGTGCTGGTGCGCGGGCTGCGAGCGGCGACGGACTTCGAGTACGAGCTGCAGATCGCGCACGCCAACTCGGATCTGGAGCCGGGGATCGACACGATCTTCCTGCCCACGCGGACGAACTACGGGTTCATCTCGGCGTCGCTCGTGCGGGAGATCGCGAGCCACGGCGGCGACGTGTCGAAGTACGCGCCGCGTCCGGTGTGCGAGGCGCTCATCCGCAAGCACGCGAAGCGGTAGATCGGGCCGAGGGGAGCCTTCTAGGAGCGCTCGATCTCGAGGGACTTGGGGTCGAGGACGAAGTCGAGCTTCGCGGTTCGGCCGTGGCGGTCGA
>JAKLDZ010000331.1 GCA_022703255.1 Myxococcota bacterium
GAGCACGAGCACGAGCACGAGTACGAGCACGGTGGCCTCATCCGCGCTGATCCCGGGCCCGCGGAATGGACCAATTCGTCGTTTGGAGAACCCTGAGTCCGGGGAGGGCCTTCCTGCATCGAGCCAACCTCTTCGAGCTGGTGAAGCCGCAGCCCAGGCCGTGGTCCACCGGTGGCCCGCCCATCGGTTCGTCCTTCCCCGACCCGTGGCCCGGACTGTGCTTGGAGGCGCGCGAACCCCCAATATGCGGCACAGTGGCACAAGAAAGTGAGCCATCCATGACCTCCTCGCCTCGCCTACGGTTCCTCCTCGCCCTCTGCGGTCTCTCCGCCGGCGTGCTCGTCGCTTGCGGCGGCTCCGTCTCGACCTACGACCCCGCAGGCGACGATGCCGGGGGAGCGGGCGGCGCGGCAGGGAAAGGAGGCGGCGCAGGAACCGGGGGCGCTGCCGGGCTCGGGGGAGCAGCGGGGACGGGTGGAGCCACCAGCGTGGGCGGCGCGGCCGGCGCGGGCGGTGCGGAGGGCTGTCAGTATTACGGCAAGTGGTATTCGGTCGGCGAAAGCTTCCCGGCGACCGACGGCTGCAACAGTTGCCTGTGCGCCGACGTCGGTCAGCTCTCCTGCACTGCGATGGTGTGCGGATGCATGTGGGATGGGACGCTGCACCCGGTGGGAGAGAGCTATCCCGCGGGCGACGGCTGCAACAACTGCGTGTGCCAGCCCGACGGGACGTCGGCCTGCACGCTGATCGCCTGCTTGACGTGTGCCTACGCAGGAGTGTTCTACCATCCGGGCGACACCTTCCCCGCGCTTGACGGCTGCAACAATTGCACGTGCACCGACCTGGGCGTCTCCTGCACCGAGATTGCGTGCCCGTGTGATCCGGACAAGGAATGGTGGCGTTCGTACATCGGCCTGAGCCCCGAGAAGTGCGCGGCCATCGACTACGAGTGCGTTGGCAACACGACGGCCTTCTCCAACACATGCGGATGCGGGTGCGAGCAGGCCGAGAGCTGCCCGGAGTACATCAACTGCATGCCGCCGGCGCCCAACTGCGCAGCCGACATGGAGAAGTGCCCTCTCTCCAAGGTGGCGATGTAGAAGTCCGCGCCGGACCGCGACACCTCAGCCCCCACGGTGGGGCCCCCCCAAGCATCCTCTTCTTGCCGTTCTCCTCCCGCCCTTGCGGTGAGACACTCGGGGCATGAAGCGCCTCCTCTCCGAGCCTCTCGACGCACGGGTGTCTCTGCTCTCCGCCGGCGCCCTGGCCGCGTGCCTGCTCACCGCGGCCTGCTCCGATGATTCGTCCAACGAACAAACACCCTGCGTCGGCGATGCGTGCACCGACGCCGGCTCGTCCGCGGACTCCTCCGTTCCCACCGATGCGTCGTCGAGCGACACCGCCGCGCTCGACGCCGGCGACGCCAAGGAGACGGAGGTCGTGAAGTACGGCGCGGAGTTCTTCGTCGCGCCGTCGGGCAACGACGCCAACGACGGCTCCGAGCAGCACCCGTTCGCCACGCTCGAGCGGGGGCGCGAGGCCGTGCGCGGGCTGAAGACCGGAGCCGGGCTCCCTGCGGACGGGGTCGTGGTCTGGCTGCGTGCGGGCACGTACCTGCGCTCGGAGACCTTCGCGCTCGGCACCGAGGACTCGGGCTCCGAGGGCAAGCCGGTGGTGTATCGCGGCTATCCCGGCGAGCTCGTGCGCATCGTCGGCGGAAAGCGTCTGGAGCCTTCGTGGTTCGCCAAGACCGATGCGACCTCGAGCGTGTGGAGTCGGATCGACGCGTCGGCGCAGGGCAAGATCGTGCAGGTCGATCTCGGCGCCCACGGCATCACGGACCTGGGCAAGCTCGAGCCGCGGGGCTTTTCGACCGGCAAGCTGGCGGCGCTCGAGCTGTTCTTCGACGGTGCGCCGATGACGTTGGCGCGGTGGCCCGATGCTGATGTGAGCGAGGGGCTGGTCACGCCGATGGACGACACGGTGACGCTCTTCGGCAATCCGGATCCGCCGGTGGAGGGGGTGTACGTCAAGAGCGGCACCTCCGACGGGGTCAACGCCTACACGCGGCAGGGGCTGGTCGGCGGCAAGCAGTACCGGCTGTACCGTCACAACTGGGACTACCAGGGCCAGAACTACACGGCGTGGTTCCTGACGACCCAGCAGAGCGGGTACCCGGGCGACGCCGATCCGTGGTGGTACCGGTACGCGTCGGAGTTCGGCGTGATGCAGGGGTCGAACGGCGCGAGCGGCGAGCCCACGACGCAGAGCCCGGCGGCGATCAACCACGGCTTCGCCAGCATCGCCGAGGCGCTCTCCGATACGCAGTTCCGCTACGCGGGGACGCGTCCGGGGCGCTGGGACCAGGCGACCGACGTGTGGCTCCACGGCTACTGGAAGTACATGTGGGCCGATCTGCACGCGAAGGTCGCGTCGATCGACACGACGGCCAGGACCATCACCCTCACCGAGAAGCCGGGCTACGGTATCGCGTCGTCGCAGCCCTGGTATGCGGAGAACCTGCTCGAGGAGCTCACGGCGCCGGGGGAATGGTTCGTGGACCGAACCAACGGCATGCTCTACTTCTGGCCACCGTCGGACCTTGCCGCGGGGGAGGCGATCGTCTCGACCCTGAGCGAGCCCGTCGTGCGTATGAAGGACGCGTCGCACGTAACGCTCCAGGATCTGGTGATCGAGGTGAGCCGCGGGGAGCTGGTCCGGATCGAGGGGGGCGCGCACGACAAGCTGAAGGGGTGCGTGCTGCGCAACGCGGGGAACGCGGGCGCGCGGGTGTCGGGGAGCGACAACGGCCTGGAGCGCTGCGAGGTGGTGGACACGGGGGACACGGGGGTGAGTCTGAGCGGAGGGGATCGCGCGAGCCTGACGAAGTCGGGCAACTACGTGCGCAACTGCCACCTGCACCGCTTCGGGCGCTGGTCGTGGACCTACAACCCCGGGGTGCAGATGCATGGCGCCGGGCACATCGTGCAGCACAACCTGTTCGAGTCGGCGCCGCACAGCGCGATGCTGTACTCGGGCAACGAGCACCTCATCGAGCTCAACGAGATCCGCGAGGTGTGCAGGTTCTCGAGCGACGCGGGGGCGATCTACACGGGGCGCGACTGGGGCTACCGGGGCAACGAGATCCGCCACAACTTCATCCACGACATCGCGACGTGGTTCGAGGGGTACGGCGTCCACGGGGTGTACCTGGACGACTGCGTGAGCGGCAACCACGTGATGGGCAACGTGCTGTACAGGATTTCGGGCAACGCGGTCCTGAACGGGGGCGGGCGGGACAACGTGATCGAGAACAACGTGATGGCGCGCAACGGCACCGGGCTGTACGGCGACAGCCGCGGCATCCAGGCGATCAACAACGTGCCCGGCGACAGTTGGAACATGCTGGAGCGTCTGACCTACGACGGCATCCAGTACCAGCAGCCGCCCTGGTCCACGGCGTACCCGAAGCTCGCCGTGGTTCCCAACGACTGGGCGCAGATCAGCGATCCGAACCAGCTCTGGCGGTACCCGCAGGGGTGCGTGTTCTCGCGCAATATCGGCTTCGACAACGGCGGGTTCCAGGTGTCGTCGGACTACGGGGGAACGGGGACGTTCGACAAGTACGAGGCGATCGCCGACAACATCGCGGATCAGGATCCGCTGTTCGTGGACGAGGCCCAGCTCGATCTGACCCTGCAGCCCGGGTCCCCGGCCTTCGGGATCCCGGGGTTCGAGGCGATCCCATTCGATCAGATCGGGATCGAGTGAGCGTCGCGTCGTTGCAGCCGTCGCCTTCTCCGTAGCCGTAGCCGTAGCCGCAGCCGTCGCCGTCGCCGTCGCCGTAGCCGTAGCCGTAGCCGTCGCCGCCCATGGCAAGAGCAACGATCATGGTCCGCAGCGCGTAGGCCCAGGTCACCTCGCCAGGGCATCGCTCGTGTACCCCCGCCGCGCCTGTGGTAAGCCTCCGCCCCACAAGGAAAGCTCAAGACCATGGAAACCTCACGCGTCCAGGCGCTGCTCGCTTCGCCTCCCCTCGGCTCCCCCGTGCAGATCCGCGGCTGGGTCCGCACCCGCCGCGACTCCAAGGCCGGCTTCTCGTTCCTCGAGGTCAACGACGGCTCCTGCATGGGCAACCTCCAGGTGATCGCGGAGACCTCGCTGCCGAACTACGCCGACGAGATCTCCAAGCTGCTGCCCGGCTGCTCCGTCGAGATCGCGGGCAAGCTGGTCGAGAGCGTGGGCGGCGGGCAGAAGGTCGAGCTGCGCGCCGAGACGGTGAGCGTGCTCGGCTGGGCCGACGCCTCCTACCCGCTGCAGAAGAAGCGTCACAGCCTCGAGTTCCTCCGCTCGCTGGCGCACCTGCGCCCGCGCACCAACACCCTCGGCGCGGTCATGCGCGTGCGCTCCTCGCTCGCCCAGGCCGTCCACGCCTACTTCCGCGACAACGGCTTCTTCTACATCCACACGCCGATCGTGACCTCGAGCGACGCCGAGGGAGCGGGGCAGATGTTCCAGGTGACCACGCTGGACCTGGGCACGCCGCCGCGCAAGCCCGACGGCACGATCGACTACGAGCAGGACTTCTTCGGGCGTCGCACGAGCCTGACGGTGAGCGGCCAGCTCGAGGCGGAGATCTACGCGATGTCGCTCGGCAAGGTGTACACGTTCGGGCCGACGTTTCGTGCGGAGAACTCGAACACCACGCGTCACCTCGCCGAGTTCTGGATGATCGAGCCGGAGGTGGCCTTCAACGATCTGCAGGCGAACGCGGCGCTGGCCGAGGACTTCCTGAAGAAGGTGCTCGGCTCGGTGTTGGAGTCCAACGCCGACGATCTAAAGTTCCTCGACGAGCGCGTGCAGCCCGGGCTGATCGCCTCGCTGCGCAACGTCATCGAGGAGCCCTTCGAGCGGATGACCTACACCGAGGCGGTCAAGCACTTGAAGGCGTCGGGGGAGAGCTTCGAGCTGCCGGTGGACTGGGGCGTGCCGCTGCAGACCGAGCACGAGCGGTACCTGACGGAGAAGATGCTCAAGAAGCCGGTGATCCTGACGGACTACCCGAAGGACATCGCGGCGTTCTACATGCGGCTGAACGACGACGGCAAGACGGTGCGGGCAATGGACGTGCTGGTGCCGCAGATCGGGGAGATCATCGGCGGGAGCCAGCGCGAGGAGCGCTACGAGGTGCTCAAGAAGCGTCTCGAGGACCTGAAGATGAGCCTGGACGACTACTGGTGGTACCTGGAGCTGCGCAAGTACGGCACCGCGCAGCACAGCGGGTTCGGTCTCGGATTCGAGCGGCTGGTGCTGTTCGCCACGGGAATCGGCAATATCCGCGACGCCATCCCGTTCCCTCGCTTCCCCAAGCACGCCGAGTTCTGAGCCCCCCCCCTCGCGAGCGGAGGCCCGCGGGGCTCCGAACCCCACCGCCCGCCGCGTGGCGGCACGCCGACAGCGCGTCCCCTCCCAAATCACTCTTCGCGCCCACCGTCCTTCCTGATAGCTTCCGCCCGCAATGCCCGTCCGTCGCTCGTGGCTCCTCTGCCTCGCCGCTCTGCTGTGCGCCCCCAAGGTGCTCGCCGACGAGCCGTTGCCGAAACACGTGGCGACCGCATTGCCCGACAAGCTGGACGAGCCGGCGAAGCCGCGTCCTCGCCAGGGCTACACGCTGCGACGTTGCCTCGAGCTGGCCGAGCAGAACTACCCCAGGGTCGCCGAGGCGCGCGCCAAGAACGACTACTACCGCGCGCAGCTCTCCGAGGCCCGCTGGGCCCCCTTCAGCCAGTGGAACTTCACCACCGGCGCTGCCGTCGCCCCGACCGTGCGCGGCAACCCGGTCTACAGCCCCAACACCGAGGTGTCCCTCAGCTCCAACCTCGGCATGGCCTGGCGCGCCACCATCGACGGCTTCGTCCCGCTGTGGACCTTCGGCAAGCTCACCAACCTGCGCGCGGCGGCCACGGCGCAGTCGAAGCTCGGTGCGCACGAGGTGCAGAAGGAGAAGAACGCGGTGCGCATGGACGTGCGCAAGGCGTACTTCGCACTGCAGCTCGCCCGGACCTCGCAACGGCTGCTCGACACCGCGGCCAACATGCTCGACTCGGCGATCGAGAAGCTGCAGAAGTCGATCGACGAAGGGGAGGGGGACGAGCTCGATCTGCTGAAGATCCGGACGTTCCGCGCGGAGCTCGACGGTCGTCGCTCGGAGGCGATGAAGATCGAGGCGATCGCGCTGGCGGGGCTGAAGTTCCTCACGGGGGTGACGGGCAGCTTCGAGATCGACTCCGACGATCTGAAGCTCAGCCGGCACAAGCTGCAGCCGGTGGCGGTGTACCTGCAGGCGGCGCGGCTGCATCGTCCCGATGTCAACATGGCGCGCATCGGTGTCGAGGCGCGCACCGCGCAGGTCGAGCTCGCGCGCGCGAAGCTGTATCCGGACATCGGCGTCACGCTGTCGGCCGCGTGGTCCCGCGCGCCGGAGATCGCCGACCAGCTCAACCCGTACGTGCGCGACGACGCGAACTACTTCCGCTACGGCTTCGCGTTCGGGATGAAGTGGAGCCTGGACTTCATGCCCGCCTTCGCGCGCGTCGCCCAGGCCAGGGCCCAGCTCGAGCAGAACCGCGCCATCGAGCGCTACGCGCTGGGCGGTGTCGGTGCCGAGGTCGAGACCGTCTACGCCGAGGCCGCCGACGCCGATCGTCGCGAGAAGGCCTACGGCTCCGCCGAGGGCTACGCCAAGCGCTGGATGATCGCGGTCAACCAGGGCATCGACGTCGGCACCATGGAGGAGAAGGACCTCGTCGATCCGGCGCGGCAGTTCGCCCTGCAGCGCTTCAGCCACCTCAACGCCATGCTCGACCTCAACGTCG
>JAKLDZ010000332.1 GCA_022703255.1 Myxococcota bacterium
CCGGCAGAACGGGCACGCGAGCAGCTCGGTCACGATGCTCCGGAGCATAGCGCACGGCCCCCGGCCGCGCCCGACCCCCTCGCACGTCGGATGCCCGCCGCCCGCCAATGCGCTAGACCTGCGCCTGCCCAGACCCTCACCATGACTACCCCCTCCGACCCCTCCTCGCTGCTCGCCGAACTCGGCCTCGACCCGTCGCTCCCGCGAATCGACGAGGCCCTGACCCACGCGTCCTACGTCAACGAGCACCCCGGTTCCCGCGACTACGAACGCCTCGAGTTCCTGGGGGACGCCGTGCTCGGCCTGTGCATCAGCGAGCTGCTGCTCGAGCAGCTCCCCGACGCCGCCGAAGGGAGACTGTCCCGCGCTCGCGCCGCCCTCGTCAACACCGAAGCCCTCGCCGCCTTCGCACGCTCCGTCGACCTCGTGAGCTTCGTGCGCTTCGGCAAGGGCGCCGCCCACGACGCCCTCCAGTCCAAGGTGCTCGCCGACGTCGTCGAATCCATCGTCGCCGTCACCTACCTGCACGGTGGCCTCGAAGCCGCCGGCAGGCTCGCCCGGCGCATCGCCGGCAACCCGGCCTCGGTCGACCTCAGCATCGCCGCTCGCGATCCCAAAAGCCAGCTCCAGGAGCTCGTGCAGGGCGCCGGCAAGCCCGCTCCCGTCTACCGCGTCATCGGCATCGATGGCCCCGATCACGACCGCTGGTTCGAGGTCGAAGTCGAGATCTCGGGCGCTCCCTGCGCCCGAGGCAGAGGTCGCACCAAGAAGGCTGCCGAGCGCGAAGCCGCCCGCCGCGCCCTGCAAGAGACACCCCCCTCAGAGGAGAACCCCTCGTGAACCGCATCCTGTTCGCCCTCTCCTTCGCCCTCGTCCTGCTCGTCTCCTCCCCCGCCTTCGCCGGCCCCTACCTCAACACCGCCGCCATGCTCGTGCGCGAGGGCTTCCTGTCCGCCGACCTGCTCCGCTCCAACCTCGGCGAACGCGACCTGGCCCGCGCCGTCCATCGCATGGCCGAAGCGCGCGTCGACCTCGCAACCCACATGGTCGTGCCCAAAGAGGTCGACAAGGCCCACCCCCACTTCCTGCTCGTCCTCAACAGCCTCGAACGCGCAGCCGATGCCGCAACGCGGGGAGAAGTCTCCGTGTTCCTGCGCAACCTCGACGCCGCGCGAAGCGAGGCGCGTACCTTCAAGGCCGTCCTCGAGCAGTTGAGACTCCCCCTCCCGTCGCTCCGCCAGTGCACAGCCACGACCCCCGAGCCGCCCTCGAACACAGCCCAGGCTACGACGCCCGCCCCGCCCGCGGTCGCCCCCACGACCCAGCCGTCGCCGCTATCGCACCCCCCGCGGCGTGCTCTCCGGCGGACCGGCCACCGGCTTGCGATAGACCCGCCCGGGCTTGCCCCGCGGACCAAGCTGTCCACTTGAGGTGACCTCCAACAGCTCCAACGCCGAAGGCGTCACCGCCGACACGTACTTGTCCTTCAGCGCAGCGATCGCCTTGTCCTGCAACGCCAACGCGCGCTCCCGTTGCAGCGTCTGACGGATCCCTGCGCTCTCCTGCTCCAGCGTCCGATGCATCTCCGGCAGGCTCGAACGCCGCCAGACCACCGCCCACCCCGGCCCCTCCGCGATCGGCGTCGACACCAACTCGCCGTCCTTGACCGCCTTCACCGCGTCCACCAACGCCTTGTCCACCCGCAGCTTGCCGTCCGCGCTCTCCCCGCTCGACGTGATGAACCCCAGGTTGCCGCCCTTCAGCGCCGTCGCCTTGTCCATCGAACGCTTGCGCGCAAGCTCGTTCCACGCCTTCGGCGTCGGATCCTTCCGCGCCTCCGCAAGCACAGCCTCCGCGTCCGCACGCGTCGGAAGCAGGATCCGCCACACCGCAAAACGCGCCGGCGTGTCGAACTGCACCCGGTTGTCGGTGTAGTACTTCGCTACCTCCGCGTCCGTCACCTGCACCTTGGCCGCATCCTCGGCGCGCATCGCCTTCAACGCCGCGCTCTTGAGCACGTCGCGCTCCCGCACCCGCGCGTCGTGCTCCTTGTCCAACCCCGCCGCCCGCGCGCCCTGCGCCATCAGGTGCTCCGGGATCAAGACCCTCTCGAGAAAAGCCCTGCGAACGGCCTCGGGCGTGTCCCCAAGCGAGGCGAGCTGGAATCGCGGCATGCGCGCCATTCGACGCTCCAGCTCCCCGACCGTGATCGTCGCGCTCCCCACCTTGGCGACCACCGCGTTCGGATCACTCTGCGGCTGCGCGCTCGCTCCGCCGCCGATCGCGAGCATCGCGATCACCCATGCCGACGCGCCCAACACCCATGCTCGGTGCTTCATGATCCCCGGCTTGTTATCGAGCCGCCGCCAGAGGTCAAGGCGCCTGTCGACGAACCTCGTCTCGTGCCCCGATCGGCACCGCCCGGTACTCGCCGTACTCCACTCCGTCACGCTGCATCCGCTCCCGGGTCACCGCCACCGCCACATGGCTCTGGTCCACCCCCAACGCCTTCCTGCCCAGCTTCGCCGCCACCGACAGAGTCGTGCCGCTGCCCATGTACGGATCGATCACCAGATCCCCGGGCTTCGTACACGCCTCGATCAGCCGCTCCAACAGCGCCTCCGGCTTCTGCGTCGGATACCCCGTGCGCTCCTTCGCCACCGGCGCCACGATCGAAATGTCCCACACGTCCCCCAGCGGAACACCGGGCGACTCCGACTTCTCCGTCGATGACCTGCGCCGCCGCCCTTCCCCGTCGAACACCGCCCGCTGCTTGCCCCGCCCCCAGGTCTTCACGGTCGACGGAGCGAGGTCTTCGTACAGCTGGTTGAACCGCGGAGGTGTCGTCGGATCCGCTACCCAACGCAGCAGCACGTCGTGGACGCGTTGGAAGTTCGGTGTGCGCGACGGCCACCGCCGATAGCGCCAGACGATCTCGCTGGCGAACGCATCGGGACCGAAGATTTCGTCTCCAAGCACCCGGATGTAGTGGCTCGTCCTCGGATCCACGTGCACCACCACCGAGCCGTGCGGAGCCAGCAGACCGCGCAAGACCTCGAGCCGCTCCCGAAGAGCGTCGAGGTAGCTCCCCAGGCTCTGCCAACGATCCTCGAACGCCGGCGTCAAGATCCGGATCGGCGCGCTCTGCCCGTTGGGGCGCCGCGTCACCCGGTCGAAGTCCCGCATCGTGAAGAACGGGGGATCCAGGTACACGAGCGAGGCCTTGCCGCCAAGCTCGCCCATCATCGACGCCAGCACCGCCTGATTGTCCCCGTGGATGAACCGGACCGGCCCGGAAGTGCCCCCGACAGGCTCCAGCCATACCGGCTGCACCGGAGTCCGATCCCCGCCCCGTCCCTGCCACGCCAGCTGTACGGTCGCCCTGTTCATCGTCGTCGAGATCGTAGGTCGGCCGCCTCTCGCCCGGCCAACTTCGAAGCTCCCCGCGCACCGGTTCACCGGCGGGCTTGGCTCGACCGCGCGTCCGCGCTAATCCCCCGGATCGCTCTCCGCCATGGCCGTCCATTCCACCCCGCCGCCTCGGCTTCCTCAGCCCCCTGTCGCCCTGTCGCGGCGAGCCGCGCTGCTCTCCATCGCCCTGCTGTCCGTCGCGTGCTCTCGCCGTCGCCCCGACTCCACCCCCGAAGGCGTCGTGCGCGAGTGGATCGAACGCATGCAACGGGTTCACGGTGAGCCCGAAGCCGCCCGCGCCGCCTTCGAGCTGCTCTCGCAGGAAGCGAAGGCCAACCTCGAGGAGCGCGCACGCCGGGCCTCCGCAGCCACCGGCCGCAAGATGGCGCCCGAGCAGATGATTGCCCCGTCGCGATTCTCCGTGCGCTTCCCCCCGCGCCAGCTCACCGCCCGCATCGCCGGTGACCGCGCCATCGTCGAAGCCGTCGGCGCCGACCCGGAGGTCGAGCATGCCGCCATCCCGTGCGTTCGCGAGAGCGGCGCATGGCGCATCGACCTGACACTGCCGCCGCTGTCGCCGATCGAGCGCAGGCCCGATGCGGGGGTGCCGTGACGGTCAATGGGTTGGGGGTGAAGGGGCGGGGTCAGTTGGTGAGGAAGATCGCCTCGATTTCCTGACGGACCTGGTCCTCGGTCTGACCGCGGGAGATGGCGATCTCCTTGACGATCAGCGACCGGGCGGTGTCGAGCATGCGTCGCTCACCGAAGCTGAGCTGCTTGTCGGTCTTGAGCCGGTACAGGTCGCGCAACACTTCGGCGACGTCGTAGATGGACCCGGTCTTGATCTTGTCCATGAAGCCGCGGTAACGGCGGTTCCAGGTCTGGTTGTCGAAGGCGATGGTGCGTTCCCGGAGGATGTCGAAGATCTCGCGGATCTCCTGCTCGGAGATCACCTGGCGCAAGCCGACGGCGCTCGCGTTGTTGACGGGGACCATGATTTTGCGGTCGGTGTCGAGGATTCGGAGGACGTAGAAGCGCTGACGGGAGCCGGCGATGTCCTTTTCCTCGATGCTGATCACTTCGGCCACGCCCTGGGCGGGATAGACGGCCTTGTCTCCAACCTTGAATTTCACTTCGGAGCGTGCCTGCATTACTTTCTCCTTCGAGCCGGAGGGCCGCATGCGATCAGAAGACCCGGGCCGGTTGTCGTGCCCTCGCTTCCACGCATCCGTCGGTCAACGTTTCTGGGGACGAGATATTCCGGCAGCCAACGGTGCGGCGCTCGAGAGTTCAGGAAGCCTGATTTCGCAGTCCCGACCGTGTTCGCTGGTCATGGGTGCGGCAAGCGCAAGATCCTAGTTGGCAACAGGGGGATTTGTCAAGTTTCGTGCGACGAATGATTGGGTAGCACGAAATTGTCGTGGACGCTCGAAGCGCCCGAGCCTCCGAGGCCTGCCAGCTCCTGCGCTACGCCCCATCGTACCCCGCGATCGGAGACCACCAGCGAGGCGGCGTCGGAACGCAGCAGGACCTCGTGAGCGATGCACGCGCCGGCAACGATGACGTCGGCGCGCTTGGGCTCGAGCCCCGGTACCCGACGCCGCTGCTCGAGGGGGAGACCGGCGAGCTTGTCCGTGAGCTGGCCGATTCGCTCGCATTCGAGCCTCGATCCGTGCACGCGGCCCGCATCGTACGGGATGAGCTCCTGATCGATCGCCGCGAGCGTGGTGATGGTCCCGGCGATCCCGACCCAGACGGTTCCCCGCGGAATCCGCGGCGCCTTCGCCAGCTCGACCCGCACCGCTCCCCGCAACTCCGCGAGCTGCGACGACGTCGGCGGATCCGTACCCAGGAACCGCTCCGTCATCCGCACGCTCCCGACGTCGAGCGACACCGCCTCGATCACCCGCACCCCTCCCGCCCCTGCCTCCCCGAGCACCAACTCCGTACTCCCCCCACCCACATCCTGAATCGCCACGGGCCCGTCGAGCCCGAGCCCCACCAGAGCCCCCGCGAAGGTCAGCTCCGCTTCGCGCTGCCCCGAAATGACCGCCGGGGCCACGCCGAGGACTTCGCGTGCCCGGGCGACGAATGTTTCGGCCCCCGACGCATCCCGGCTCGCGCTCGTTGCGACGCACGCGACCGCGTCGACGCCGTGGGATTGGATGATCCGGGCGTAGTCGTTCAGGCAGGCGAGCGTGCGCTCGACGGCTTCGGGATGGAGGCGCCGGGTGCGGTCGACGTCCTGGCCGAGCCGCGTGATGGTGCTGCGCTCGACCAGGGGGAAGAGCTCGGCGCCGCGTCGTTCTGCGACGAGCAGCAGGACGGAGTTGGTGCCGATGTCGATGGTGGCGACACGCATTGGAGGGGCCTTTGGAGGAGCGGGCAGCCTGGGCTGCCCGGAGGGATGCTGGGGGGTGACGGGGGGTCAGCCGGAGGTGAGGCTCTTGAGGTCGAGCATTTCTTCGACGTTGGGCATGAGGATCAGCTCGACGCGGCGGTTCTTCTGCCGACCGTCGTCGTCCTCGTTGCCGGCGATGGGGTCGGTATCGCCGTAGCCGACCGCGCTCCACTTGGCGGGGTTGAGTCCGCCGCCGCCCTTCTTGTCGGTGGTCGGAGCGATGAGGTACATCAGCACCTCGCGGGCGCGCATCGCGGAGAGTCCCCAGTTATCCTTATACGGACTGCCGGGGCCGAGGGGACGGCTGTCGGTGTGGCCGGCGACCTGGAAGGTCCGGTCGTTGAGCTGCGCATCGCCGCGCACGACGTCGGCAACCTGCTTGAGGATTTCGAAACCCTTGGGCTTGAGGTCGACCTTGCCGGAATCGAAGAGGACGTCGCCGGGCATCGAGATGACCATGCGGTTCTTGCGAACGGATACGGTCAGGCCGATCTTGGTGAGGGCTTCGAGCTTCTGCTTGAGCAGCTCGAAGCGCTTGCGGATCTGCTCGAGCTGCTCGGCCCTGCGCTTGTACTCTTCGAGGGCCTTGCGCTGCTCGGCAAGCGAGGCGTTGAGCGAGTCGACGTCGGCGCCGGCTTGCTTGAGCTTGTCGCGCAGCTCCTCGATGGAGCCCTTGGCCTGGTTGTAGTCGTCCTGGGTCTTCTGGTGAGCTCGTCGCTCCGCTTGCAGCTGAGCCTTGAGATCATCGACTTCCTTGAGCTTCGCCTGCCATTCGTCCTCGCTGTGGCCGCAGCCTGCGACGACGAGGCCGAGGGTCATGAGGGCGGCGAGCCACAGCCAGGTGATGCGACGCCAGTCCATAGGGAACCTCCGAGTAGGGATCATGGGCGTTTGCGGCGGAAGAACCGTGCGAACGCCGCGGGAAAATACTGCGTCGCGGTGGACAACGTCAACGGAAGGAACGCTCGGCGGGCAGAGGGGGGGAGGGAAGAGGGAGAAAGCGGGCAATTGGGGGCGCGGGGCACGATAGCGGGCGTGGAGAGTTGCGGG
>JAKLDZ010000333.1 GCA_022703255.1 Myxococcota bacterium
CTTTCGCCCCGGCGCGAGCTGCCTCATACTCAGCACCCGCACCCGTGGCGTGAGCAAGCGGTCTCGCAGCCTTGTCGGCCACCTTGACCGCCTTCTTTGCCACCTTCACCACCTTCTTCGCTTTCTTGATCACTCCCATCATCCACCTCGATTCTTAGCGCGATCCGCCTCGCCCACCGCATGGTTCCACGGCCAGTGCGTTGTCCGCCGTCCGGTTGCGTAACACGCCCAACTTGCGGTGTTTCCTTCTTCCCTGTGACGACCTCCCACGACGGGTGACCACGTCAGGATACATGCACTGGATCACTTCGAGAAGTCCTCGCGGTGGACGACCCGTCCCTCCTGAGCTGGTCGCCAACGCAGAGGGGCACGGTCATCCGCATGGTGCCGAAGAAGAACGGCGTGGGTCTGGTCCCCAGGGTGGTGGTACGCGGTAAGTCGGTGGCAGCGCGCTCGACTTGACCCATGGAGCAAGTCGGCCAATTTGGACAAGCGCTCATGCCGCAGCTCACCACCTCCAGCATCCCGAAAGTTTGTCGCGGGGGCCTTTCTTGCCAACCGTCTGATGTACGTGGTGCGCGCTCAGGCAGCCGAGACCCGTTCCGATCCGGGCACTTCGGGCTCACAGGCACGGTGTCGCACCCTGGCGCATCACGCGGAAAACAATTGCAAAACCGTCATACGCCGGTTCGAATCCGGTCCTGGCCTCGAGGATTTCGAGGGTTCGTCGTCCGGGGAGGCCTCGCAGGGACGATATCGGGGACGATTCGATGCCTCCGACGGAGGGGCGGGTCGCGAGCGCGTAGCGTCGTGCGCGGGGTGCGGCGGGTGCGTGCTGCGCCGGGACTGGGTGTGGACGCGGGATGCGACAGGTGTGGTGGGGAACCGACGACACCCCGGGTGGTCGAGGCCTGGTGATGCGCAATGTCCGACCAACGGAGCGCAGCAAACGCGCAAGCTGACGTTTGATACGCCTGGGTGACATCTCCGTAGTGGGCAGCAGAGGGACGCAACTTGTCTAAACTCTGCGACTTGACCCATGGCTCAAGTCGGAATAAATCATCAAGCGATGCCCCTTCCTTCCGGAGCCCAAGCCCTCCAGAGGATCCGAAAGCAGTTCGTGGACTGGTTCGGTTTGCCGGAGGACCGCATGGCGGTGAAGAACCCGCCCAGGCGCGCCGCCCAAGCAGACCTGGTCCTGAAGACCGGCTCCTCGGTGTTCGTGATCGAGTACAAGGGCGTGGCCGAGGCGGTCCACGTCTCGGCGGCGGTGGAGCAGGTCAAGCACTACGCAGTGGCGCTGGGGCGCGGGGCGGTCCCGGTGGTTGCCGTCCCGTACATGGGCGATGTCGGCCGTAGCATCTGCGAGCGGGCAGAGGTCTCCTGGATGGACCTGTCCGGCAACGCAGCCATCGCCGCCTCCGGCGTGCGAATCGTCGTGAGCGGGCGACCCAACCTGTTCAAGCGGCGCGGTCGTCCTTCCACGGTCTTCGCTCCCAAGAGCAGCCGCGTGGTGCGCCAACTCCTGCTCGACCCCACGAAGCGCTACACCCAGCGGGAACTGGCCTCGGCGACCCGCCTGGACGAAGGCTTCATCAGCCGGATCGTGCGTAGGTTGGAGAGCGACCAACTCCTCGACCGAGACGAGTCGGGGGCTGTCAAGCCGGCGAACCCGAACCTGCTGCTCGACGACTGGCGCGCGTCCTACGACTTCTCGAAGCACACGGTGTTGAAGGGGCACCTCGCCGCGCGTTCCGCCGAGGAAGTCATCGAGCGCGTCCACAAGTCCCTGTCCAAGCGCAAGGTTGATCACGCGCTGACCGGGCTTGCGGCGGCGTGGTTGCTGACAGGCTTCGCAGGGTTCCGGCTCGTCACCGTGTATTGGCGTGAGCCGTTGGGCGCGAAGGATCTGAGCGAGCTCGGATTCAGCGACGAGCAACGCGGGGCGAACCTGTGGCTCGTGCAACCCAACGACGATGGCGTCTTCGACGGAACCCGCCCCGGCAAGCCCATGCGGTGCGTGCATCCGTTGCAGGTCTACCTCGACTTGAAAGCCCAACCCGAACGCGCGACCGAAGCTGCCGCGGAGCTTCGGAAGCGTCTCCTGGCTTGGAGCGCGAAATGACGAAGCCCACCACGGCCGGTGGCTACAACCCGGACTTCACAGCAGCCGTCGAGAAGACGTGCCTCTACATCGCCACGAAGCTTGGCGACTTGATGGACGACACGGTCGTTGTCGGTGGGCTCGTCCCTTCGCTCATCATTGATACTCCTGCGACCATGCCACACGTCGGCACCGTGGATCTCGACGTAGGACTCGCGGTCGCCGTCCTGGAACACAAGCGTTACCAGGAACTCTCTGAGCGTTTGCGGCAGGCTGGCTTCGGGCCGGACACGAATGACAGAGGCAACGAGACGCGCCAGCGCTGGCGGATCGACGGTCCCCCGAAGGTCACGGTGGACTTCCTCATTCCGCCCAGCCGAACGGGAGATCGCGGCGGTGACGTGCGCGACATCGAGGCCGACTATGCAGCCATCATCGCGCCTGGGCTGACGCTCGCGTTCATGGACCACCAGCGCGTGCGGCTCGATGGCCACACCATCTGAGGCGAGATCGCCCGGCGGGAGATCGTCGTGTGCGGCCCGGCCGCGTTCGTGGCGATGAAGGCCCTGGCTCTGCGGCTCAGAGGCGAGAACAAGGACGCCTACGACCTCTGGTACATGCTGAGGTACTACGGGAACTCCGTCGACGACGTGGTTGCGAGAGCGGCGGCCATCCGAGGCGAACCGGAGACGGCAGAGGCCATCGGCTACCTGCGCGACGAGTTCAGGGAGATCGACTCCATCGGGCCGATGCGAACAGCAGCGTTCCTGGGCCGGGATGACGAGGAAGAGTTCCGGGCCGACGTTCGCGGCGTGGTGCTCGACTTCATCCGAGCTTACGAAAACGCAGCACCTTGACCCATGGGTCAAGTTGGCCATTTTGAGCAAACCGTCTGCCGCAGAGGCCCGTCGCGCGTGCTGTTCCGGATGCGGGGTGCGCGCTCATGCTGACCCCCCCCCCCTGGCACACACGTTGCTGGAAGAGACACCATGAAGCCATCCCGCCCCGCTCTCCTCTGCCTCGTCACCCTGCTCCTCTGCGCATGCTCCGAATCGCGAACCCCCTGTAACGAAGGCGCCGCCCGCTGCGAGGGCGACGTGCTCGTGGCGTGCGGAACCGACCAGGAGAGCCCGGAGCTGTTCGAAAAGGAGTCCGACTGCTCTGAGGTCGGAATGCACTGTGTGGTGCCTTCGTCACAGGATCCCTACGCTCGCCCCCTCTGCGCCCTGTCCGCCGACCCCCTGCCCGCCTGCGATGGCAGGTACAACGCGTGCGAAGGGACCCTCTTCGTCTCCTGCAGCTGGGGGTTCCCAACCAGCCGCCAGGATTGCGCCTCCGACGGCCGCGTCTGCGTCGACACCAGTTCCGACTTCAGCAACTGCGCCCTGTCTTCCACACCCGATCCGCGCTGCGACGGCTCCCACGCCGCGTGCGAGGGAGACACCGTCGTCGTCTGCGAGAAGGGATATGCGATTCAACAGAAGGACTGTCCCGGCTGCCACCTCAAGAGCTCCGGTGCCTTCGACTCCTCGGAACACAACTGCGAGTGACATCCAGAGCGCCAGCCTACTCCGTCAGCCTCCCCGCTGCCCACGCCACCGCGCGCGCGATCCACTCCGGCTTCGACGGCTCCAGCTCCGGATGCGGACCCGACAGGATCGTGCGCCCCGCCCCGTAGGTGTCCGTCACGAGCGCCGAGTACCCCTCGTAGCCCGTCTTGCCGTCGGCATACAGGGCGAGCGACGTCGCTCCCGTTTCCGCGTTCATCGCCGCACCGCGATAGTGGTGCAACACGATCGTTCCCTGTTCTCCAAGGAGCTTCTCGCCGGCACCCGTGAGCGAGACCGGCAGGTCTCCGATGTACTCGACCGCCTTGCACGTCACATTCGGCGCAAGCCCCCAGCCGTCGTAGTGGCCGTCCGTGTGCCGCGCCGCCGCATACGCCCCGGCACACGTCCCGAAGTATCCCTTTCCCGAGGACACGAAGGCCTGAATCGCCGCGCCGTCGATCTTCGAGTTGTTGAGATACGAACTGCCGGAATCCCCCCCGGGCATCACCAGGACATCCTGGCCGGCCAGCTTGGATTCGACTACCGTCGTCGCGGTCGTGTAGGCGAACGAAAGCCCCGGCACGAGGTTCTTCGCGTTCGCTTCGTCGAGCGCAGCGCCTGTCTGGGCCACGCAGTTCTGGCCAGCATCGTAGCCGGCGTAGATCAACGCTCGCACGGTGACGACCTGGCACTCGCCCTGGGCGCACTCACCGTTGTGGCAGCTCGTACCGCACGTGCCGCAGTTGCGGGGGTCCACCTGCAACTGCGCCTCGCAGCCATTGCCGGGCTTGCCGTCGCAATCCGCAAACCCCGCCTTGCACGCGGGCTCCTTCCCGCTCTCGGTCGATGATTCCGCGATGGCATCCGAGGCTGCAACGGCACCGTCCGCTTTCGGGGCATCGACGCCGGCATCGCCCGACGCTGTGGCCGAGTCGCCTGCCGCGGCATCAGCGGTCGTGGGGCTCCAATCGTGGTCCGCCCCGGAGTCATCCGAGCAGCCGGCGATGAGCCATCCTGCGGCCACGACGGCTGCCGCCAGCAGAGCGCTCGAGCTCCGCCCCCTCGAGGTGCGGCGCCGGAGGTGCGCTCCGATCGCTTCCAGCGGGAGCCGGTGTTCGATCGAGGCGCAGGCGAGGAGGGGGGAGACGATCATGGGGTCAGTTTGCCTTGAATCCGATGTACCCTGAGGTGACGTGGGACCGCAGCGAGGACCACTTCCACTTCTTCAGGTACCCGGTCGAGTACGAGCTGGAAAGACCGTCGTTGAACGCGCCGTCGCTGAAGTGCACGTACACCGTTCCGCCTTCGTCGACCAGCCCGTAGATTGCCACGTAGTGTCCGCCCCACTGGTTGGTATTGGCGATCACCGGAGTCCCGCTGTCGATGTAGCCCTGGACGGCATCGCCATCGGAGAAGAGGAACGCCTTGTAGGGAACCTTCTTGGCGCTCATGTAGGCGTTGATCGAAGCTGCGAGATCGCTGCGTCCGGGGCCTCCGTACACGCGCCCGCCGTAGTCCCAGTAGATTGCGCTCTCCACCTGCTCGGCCTCGTCGTTGGTCGTGAGCCCTCGCAGGTACGCCACGCTCACGCCCCCGGAGTGCGACCCGCAGCTCCCCCAGGTCGTCGTGAGATTAATCTGGGCATAGCCCGCGAAGGGGCTCAGGGGGTTCGTCGTCGTGCGGTAGAACAGCGCCAGGGGAACCGAGTCGGGCAGCTTGCCGTTGGCGTGGTATTCGTCGAGAACCTCGGAGTACATGTACACGAGGTTCGGGAATCCCATGTAGGCGCCGATGCTCGAGTCCTTGGAGTAGTTCGGTGCGCGGCCGTTGGCGTCCATGAACTGCTTGACCCGCGTGGCGATGTCCAGGTACTCGGCCTTGGGGATATCGCCCTTCTCGGTGTTGTCCTTGGGATTCGCCGCGGCTTCGTACTCCTTCGGGTCGAGTGCGCCCGTGGCGCCGGATTGAATCGCGAGCACCGCATCGGTGGACAGCGCGAGGAACGATCCCATGCCGAGCTGCTTGTCGCAGACCGAGACGGTCTCGGGCAGCGCGGCCTTGGACTCGATCTGCGCGCGAGCCACGCCCGCGGCGGCCGCGACCTTCGCCACGGTGCACGCGGTATCGACGACGCAGGCGCCCTTCTGGCAGACCTTCCCGTCGCCGCACGAGGTCGCCGTGCATTCGCACGCGAGGGTCGTGGCGTTGCACGAAGGCGTCGAACCGGTGCAACCCGCGGCGCACCCCGTGGCCGCGTTGCCGCCTCCCGAGCCGCCCACGGTGACGCTCCCACCCGCTCCTGCCGACGCCGCTGCGCCAGCGCTGCCGCTGCTTCCGCCTCCGCCGACTTCGGACGGTGTCCAGGCGGTGTCGTCCTCGGAGCCACAGGCGGACAGCAGGAATCCGCCGAGCAGAGCGGCCGTGGCGACGAGGGAGGTTCGCGAGGAGAGGGGCAGCGGGGACAGGGTGGAGTGGGTGTTCATCGTGGGCCTCGGCTGCTTCGGAGAGCAACGCCCGGGCCAGGGCAGCGAACGCGCGCAATGCAGGCGAAATCACTGGGCGATCACGCTGACAGGGGTGCGAAGTGTACGAGACGGGGTGTACGCGAGTTGCGCAGTCGGGCTCCCGAGGTGTCCGTTCCTTGCGCGGTGCGCCGGGTGACGTTGCGGGATCGTGCGCGTGGTCGCCTCCGCCGGCTGCTGCGCGGAACCGCCGCCACGTCACTCACACGCCCGGCTTCACCGCTATCCCCTCCAGGATATGTGCCTCCGCCGTCATCGCCACCAGACGACCCGACTGCGCGAACAGCGACACGAACGGTGTGACCTCCCGCTCGTCCACCCAGGCGCTTTCCCACCGCGCCCGCCCCTCCGTCGGATTCCGATACGCCATTTGACTCGCGCCCGCGACCCACGCTCCACCCGCGCGGTCCATGGCCACCGAGGCGATGTCGAATCGCGTCGGGAGGATCTCCAGCGCAAGCTCCCCACGCTCGTACCAGAGCACCGCGCCCTCCGCGCCGCCGAGCAGGCCCTGCTCGGAGTCGGAATCGCCCACCCCGGCGATGACCGCGCGCACCGGCGGAACGCTCAGCTCCTCGACCTCCAGGTCCAGAGCGTGGTAGCGCGCGGCAAACGCTGTCCCTCCGCGCTTGTGCCCGCCCACCAACCACTCCGCATCGCCCACCCGGCACAGGGTCGTC